>JAJYTV010000269.1 GCA_021792885.1 Bacillota bacterium | reverse complement strand
TGCGCCTCGTGACAGGCGAGATCGGCGAGGACCTGGCCCACTATCTCTGGCGCTCCGAGCAGGTGCCGTCGGCGGTCACGCTGGGAGTACTCCTGCGCGCGACAGGTACGGTGCAGGCGGCTGGCGGCATCCTGCTGCAAGTGCTGCCGGGCGGCGAGGAGTACGCGAACGAACTCGAGCAGCGGGTTTCCGCCCTGGGTCCCGTCTCGGCGCGCATCGCCGCCGGCGCGACGGCCGAAGACCTCCTCGCGGAGCTCCTGGGCGGCCTGCCGGGCTTCCAGGCGGCAGAGGAAGGCACGCCGCGGCTGCGCTGCACCTGCTCGCGCGCCCGCGCCAGGCGCTCACTCCTCCTGCTCGGCGCGGATGCGCTCGACGAACTCGTCGAGGACGGCGGCGCCGACCTCTCCTGCCACTTCTGCGGCCACTCCTACCACTATGACGTCGCAGAGCTCGTGCGGCTGCGCGGGGAGGCGCGCGCGCAGAGCTGAGCGGGAAGGGACCAGGGCTGGGCGCTGGCATACGGCTCCTGCTTGACAGCAAAGACCCGGCTTGGCAGTCTGGGAAACGAGTCATCGCGGCGGGTGCGGACCCGCCGCCCAAGGAGCGCATCATGGCGAAGCGCGGTCATCTTTTCCTCTTGATCGGTCCCAGCGGCAGCGGGAAGACGACGCTGATCCAAGAGGTGCGTCAGCGCACCCCCCTCGTCCGGTTCATCCCGACGACCACTACGCGGCCCCCCCGCCCCGGCGAGGAGAACGGGCGCGAGTACTACTTCGTGTCCGCGCAGGAGTTCGACCAGCTGATCCAGCGCGGCGAGCTGCTCGAGTGGCAGTGGGTGCACGGCCAGCGCTACGGCACTTCGCGCCGGCGGTTCGCCGACGCGATCGCGCAGGGCCTTCTCGGCATGACGTCGATCGACGTGCTGGGCGGGGTCGCAGTGAAGGCGGCCTTCCCTCTCGACAGCACCTCGATCTTCGTGCGGCCCTCCTCGCTCGACGAGTTGCGCCGCCGCCTGGTCGCGCGCGGCGACACCGTGGGCGAGGACATGGACCGGCGCCTCGGCCGCGCGGAGATGGAGATCGCGCAGGCGAGCGCCTGCGACGAGGTGCTGATCAACGACGACGGCCGCCTCGTTGAGGCGGCCGACAGGCTGGTGCGCATCATGGATCCCTGGCTCCAGCAGGCGGAGGACCGCTAGAGCAGCCCGACCGCCTGCTTCACCCTGTCGAGCATCGGCCGCGCCTCGCGCTCCGCCGCGGCGCGGCCTTCTTCCAGCGTGCGCTCGATCGCCGCGGGATCGGAGAGGAGCTCTTTCACCTGCTCGCGCAACGGCCGCACGGCTTCGACGACGATCTCCGCGACGCCGCGCTTGAAGGCTCCGTAGCCCTGGTCGCGATAGCGCGCGGCCAGCGCCTCGATCGGCTCGCCACAGAGCGTCGAGGCGATCTCGAGGAGGTTCGAGACGCCCGGCTTCTCCGCGGGGTCGTAGGCGACCTCCCGACCGGAGTCCGTGACGGCGGTCATGATCTTCTTCTGGATCGCCTCGTCGCTGTCCGAGAGGAGGATCTTGCTGTTGGGGTCGGGGTCCGACTTCGACATCTTCTCCGCCGGGTTGCGCAGCGACATGACGCGCGCCCCGACCTCCGCGATGCGCGGCTGCGGTACGGTGAAGACGGGTCCGAAGCGGCTGTTGAAGCGCTCCGCGATGTCGCGCGTCAGCTCGACGTGCTGCTTCTGGTCCTCCCCGACCGGCACCTCCTGCACGCTGTAGAGCAGGATGTCCGAGGCCATCAGCAAGGGGTAGGTGAAGAGGCCGACCGACACGTCCGCCTTGCCGCGCCCCTTGGACTTGAACTGCGTCATGCGGCTGAGTTCGCCCATGCGTCCCAGGCAGTTGAGGACCCAGGCGAGTTCCGCGTGCTCGTGCACATGGCTCTGCACGAAGACGTGCGACCCCTCCCCGAGCCCGAGCGCCTGGAGAAGCGCCGCGGTCGAGCGGATGTTCGCACGTAGCTCCGCCGGCTCCCACGTCTGCGAGAGGCTGTGCAGGTCGACCACGCAGTAGTAGCTGCCGGGGTCCGGCCGCCAGTTGCGCAGGGCGCCGATGTAGTTGCCGAGCTGGATCTGACCTGTGGGCTGGATGCCGGAAAACGCCTTGGCCAAGGTGGTCCTCCCATCGTCCGCTCGTCCTTCACCCATGATAGACTGGGCGCGCGGAGGTGCGAAAGTTGTCCGAAGCCGTCTTCTTCTGGTATCCCGGCTGAACATCCTGCAGAAACGCGAGAGCGGAGCTCTCGCATCACGGCATCGCCTTCGAGGACAGGCGCCTGCCGAAGGACAGCCCCAGCGCGGAGGAGCTGCGCGCGATGGGACGCCTCCTTGCCGGGGGCGTCAGAGAACTCGTCTCGCTGCGCGGCCGCCACTGGAAAGCCCAGGGCGTCGAGATCGAGCAGCTCAGTGACGACGAGGTGATCGAGCGCCTGCTCGCGGATCCCCTCTCCTTGCGCCGACCGATCCTCTGGCAGGGAGAGCGGCTGCTGCTCGGCTTCTCCGCGGAGACCTACCGGCAGCTCCGCTGACCTTCCCCTAGGATCCCTCCCATGACGCGTGCGCAGACGCTGCGCACGCGTCACGCGTTCATCGCCGCCGGCACCTCGCGCGCGCGGCGCCGTGCGAGCGCGAGCATCCAGAGGAAGAGCCCCATCCCCAAGACCGCCGTGACCCAGAGGGCGACGCTTAGAGAGGCGCGCCCGAGCTGGTAGAGCGCCGCGCCCGAATCGACGGCCGTGTGCAGGAGGACGGCGAGCGCGAACGCGCGCCCCGTGCGCCGCGCGGCGATGCCCGCCCCGAGGAGGGCCCCCGCACCGATGTGGAAGGCGACGGCGAGCACGCGCTCCAGCACCGGCTCGCTCAGGAGGGCGAAGTGGGCGGGCGGGACGGCAGAGAGGAGCCACGCCGCCTCGAAGAGCCCGATGCCCGCCCCCGCAAGCGCTCCGGTCCAGAGCCCAAGCGCCCGGTCCCGCCGGGCGATGCGCAGCGCCGCGAGTATTCCGAGCAGGCGCGCCGCTTCCTGCACGAGTCCCGCAACGAGCGCGACCGGCCCCGCGACGAGGATCGGCCAGGCCCCGAGGGTGAGCGGCGATACGCCCTGTACGATGGCCTGCCCCAGCACCGCCTGGATCGGTACCTGCAGCCAGAAGACGCCTGCCAGGAACAGCACCCCGGCGACCGGGGCGGCCGTCCAGAGGAGCCCTGGGCCGCGCGGCCTGCCTGCCAGCGCGAAGGGCAGCCAGAGGATGCCCGCAAGGCAGATCGCTGTCGCGGTCCCGCCCGCGGTCAGGGCGAGCGTCAGCGCGTTCACCGTGTCAGCGAGGCGATTTCGAAGACTACCTGCCCGTTCACGTACCTCAGGAGCGCGTGCGGCGCCTTCGCCTCGTACCAGGCGGTCTGCAGCTTGCCGGCCGCGCTCAGCGTGACGGGGTAGCATGGCTCGGTGCCGATGGGCGTCGCGAGCGTCGTCTCCTTGCCGACGGTGAGGGCGAGCGGCACGCTCGTCGCGTGCTGCAGGATGACGTCCTCGATCGTCGCGGTCTCGCCGGGTCGCAGCGTGAGACCCGACAGCGCCGTCAGCAGCACCCCGTTGACCTGGTAGGGCTTTTGCAGGGGGATTGTCGGCGCCTCGATGCGCCCGTT
>JAJYTV010000268.1 GCA_021792885.1 Bacillota bacterium | reverse complement strand
GGTCCGCGTGCGCGAACTTGTCGAACGGCCAGCGCGGGATCTTCACCACGACGTAGTCGAGCGCGGGCTCGAAGAGCGCCGTCGTCCGCCCGGTCACGGGGTTTCTCAGCTCGTCGAGCGTGAAGCCGAGCGCGAGCTTCGCGGCCAGCTTGGCGATCGGGTAGCCGGTCGCCTTCGAGGCGAGCGCGCTCGAGCGGCTGACGCGCGGGTTCACCTCGATCACGCGGTACTCGCCCGTCTCGGGGTGCAGCCCGAACTGCACGTTGCAGCCGCCCTCGACGCCGAGCGCCCGGATGATCCGCAGCGCGGCAGAGCGCAGCACCTGGTAGTCGCCGTCTGTGAGCGTGAGGCTGGGCGCGACGACGATCGAGTCGCCGGTGTGGACGCCGACCGGGTCGATGTTCTCCATGTTGCAGACGGTGATCGCCTGGTCGCGGCAGTCGCGCATGACCTCGTACTCGACTTCCTTCCAGCCCGCGATCGACTCCTCGACGAGGCACTGGTGGATCGGCGAGAGCGAGAGCCCGCGCAGGAGGACGTCCTCGAGCTGCGCCGCCTCGAGCGCGATGCCCCCGCCCGTCCCGCCGAGCGTGTAGGCCGGGCGGACGATCAGGGGGAAGCCGACGAGGCGCGAGAACTCCCGCCCCTCCTCGAGGGTCGAGACGGTCCGGCTCTGCGGGATCGGCTCGCCGAGCCGCAGCATCAGGCTGCGGAAGGCCTCTCTGTCCTCCGCCTCGCGGATCGCGGCCAGCGGCGTTCCCAGAAGGCGGACGCCGTAGCGCTCGAGGATGCCCATCTCGGCGAGCTGCACCGCGAGGTTCAGCCCGACTTGGCCACCCAGCGTGGGCAAGAGTCCCTCGGGGCGCTCCTGCGCGATCACCCGCTCGATGTACTCCGGCAGGAGCGGCTCGAGGTAGACGCGGTCCGCGATGCCGGGGTCCGTCATGATCGTCGCGGGGTTCGAGTTGACCAGCACGACCTCGATGCCCTCTTCGCGCAGGCTCTGGCACGCCTGCGTGCCGGCGTAGTCGAACTCGGCGGCCTGGCCGATGACGATCGGGCCGGACCCGATCACGAGCACCTTCTTGGGGAGCGTGCGCGGTGCCATCAGGCATCACCTCCGAGGGATTGCAAGAAGCGTCCGAAGGTGCCGCGGGCCTCCCAGGGGCCCGGGCCCGCCTCGGGGTGGTACTGCACGGAGAAGACGGGGCGCGTGCGGTGGCGCAGCCCCTCGACCGTGCCGTCGTTGAGGTGCACCTCCGACACTTCGAGCGGCGTCCTTGCAAGGCTCTGCGCATCGACGGCGTAGCCGTGGTTCTGGCTCGTCACCTCGCCCGGACGCCCGTCCTTGTGGCCGACAGGGTGGTTCGCGCCGCGGTGCCCAAACGGCAGCTTGAACGTGCGCGCGCCGTACCCCAGCGCCAAGAGCTGGTGGCCGAGGCAGATCCCGAGCGTCGGGTGGCGCTCCGCCACCGCGTGCGCGAGCGCCGCGAACTCCGGCATGCGCGCGGGGTCGCCCGGCCCGTTCGTGAGCAGCACGCCGTGCACGCCGAGGCGGTCGATCTCGTCGGGCGACGTCGTCGGCGGGAGCACCAGCACCCGCGCGCCGGCGTCTCGGAGCTGGCGCAGGATGTCCTCCTTGAGGCCGAAGTCCACCACCGCCACCTTGGGCCCCTCGCCCTGCGCGGCGAACCAGTACGGCTCCTTCGCCGCCATCTCGCGCACGAGCTGGCAGTCGGCGTCCGCGACGCCGCCGTGCGGCGAGAGCGCGATGCGGCCGGACATCGTGCCCGCTGTACGCAGGTGGCGGGTCAGCGCCCGGGTGTCGACTTCCGCGAGGATCGGCACGCCTGCTTGCGCGAGGAAGCGCGGCAGGTCCTGCTTGGCGCTCGCATGGCTGGGGACGTCCTGCAGCTGGCGCACGACGAGGGCGCGGGCGCGCGGCGCGGATGCCTCGAGCGCCTGCGGGTCGACGCCGTAGATGCCGATCTCCGGGAAGGTCATCACGACGATCTGGCCGGCGTACGAGGCGTCTGTGACGACCTCTCCGTAGCCGGTCATCGCCGTCGTGAAGACGACCTCCCCCTCCACTTCCCCATCGCCCCAGAGGACGCCGGGGTAGATGCTGCCGTCCTGCAGCTCGAGGTAGGCGCGTGGTCTACTCATGGCTTTGGAAGAATCCCCCTTCCGTGACGATGCCGAACGGCCGCCCGGACAGGGTGCGGCCGAGGAACGCGGAGTTCCTGCTGCGCGAGCGGAGGTCTTTCTCCGTGAGCTCCCAGCTGCAGCAGGGGTCGAAGAGCGTGAACCGGGCCAGGTCGCCGACCCGGATGCGCGGCGCGGCGAGGCCGTAGACCCGCCGCGCCGCGTCGGTGAAGGCGTCGACGAAGCGGGCGAGCGGGAGATCCCCCGTCTGCACCAGCGCGCCGTAGACTGCGGGAACCGCCGCCTCGAGGCCCGTGACTCCGAACGGAGCATGGAAGATGCCGCGGGCCTTCTCCTGTGGCACGTGCGGAGCGTGGTCGGTCGCGATCGCGTCGATCGTCCCGTCGCGCAGGCCCTCGCGCAGGGCCTCGCGGTCTTCCGCCGTGCGCAGGGGAGGGTTCATCTTGCCGAGCGCGCCGAGCCGCTCCACGTCCTCGTCGGTCAGGAGAAGGTGGTGCGGCGTCACCTCGCAGGTCACCTGCAGACCCTCGGCCTTCGCCCGGCGCACGAGCGCCACCGTCTCGCGGGCCGAGATATGGCAGATGTGCAGCCGCCCGCCGGTCTCGCGCAGGATCTCGAGGTCGCGCGCGACCATCGCCGTCTCCGCGCTGCGCGGCTGGCCGGGCAGCCCGAGGCGGTAGCTCACGGCCCCCTCGTGCATCAGACCGCCGCGAGACAGCTCCGGGTCCTCCGCGTGCGTCGCGAGCACCGCCCCGAGCGGGCGAGCGTACTGCATCGCGAGCCGCATCAGGGCCGAGGAGCGCACTCCCTTGCCGTCGTCGGAGAAGCCGACCGCGCCGAGCGCCTGCAGCGAGGCCATCGGGGCGAGCTGCTCGCCGTCCTGTCCCTGCGTGATCGCCGCCAGCTGGTGCACCTTGACCGGCAGCTGCGCGGCCCGCGACAGGATGTCTGCCAGCACCGTCGGCCCGTCGACCGGCGGCCTGGTGTTCGGCATCGCGCAGACGTCGGTGAAGCCGCCCGAGATCGCCGCCTGGACGCCGGACTGCAGGTCCTCTTTGTACGTCTCGCCGGGGTCGCGCAGGTGGACGTGGATGTCGATGAAGCCGGGCATCAGGAGGAGGCCGTCACCGTCGATCGTCTCCTCGCCGTGCGGCAGTCCGGGGCCGATGCCCGCGACGCGGCCGTCCTCGATCAAAAGGTCCGCGGTGCGGTCGAGGCCGATCGCCGGGTCGTAGAGCTGGGCACCGCGCACGTCAATGCGCATCGAGCATCGCCTCCAGGAGTGCGGCGCGTCCGAAGACGCCGCAGGTGATCTGTTCCGCGATCCGGCTGCGCGGCCCCGCGACGAGCGCGTCGTCGATCTCGACGTCGCGGTTCTGGGGACCCGGGTGCAGGATCACCGCGTGGTCCCGGAGGAGCTCCGCGCGCGTTTCGGTAAGCCCCCAGACCCGCCGGTACTCGGCGATCGACGGGAGGTAGCCGCGTTCCTGTCGTTCCCTCTGCAGTCGCAGCACCATGCAGGCGTCCGCCGCCCGCAGGCCATCCTCCA
>JAJYTV010000267.1 GCA_021792885.1 Bacillota bacterium | reverse complement strand
GGGCGAGTGCAGGAGGAAGGTCCGCTCGACCCCCACTCCGTAGGTGACGCGCCGGACGGTGAACGTCTCGCGCAGGCCGCCGTGCTTGCGCGCGATCACGACGCCTTCGTACGCCTGGATGCGCTCACGGTTGCCTTCGACGACCTTCACCTGCACGCGGACCGTATCGCCCGGCCGGAACTCCGGAACGTCCGTGCGCATCTGCGCGTCCTCGATCATCTTCAGTTCGTCCATGGATACACCTCCCTTACAGGGTGTTGCTCGCTGCCCTGCTGTCCCCGCGCAGCCTGCGCGTACGCTCCTCGGACGTCCGCCTGCGGTGGCGGGCGATCGCGCCGTGGTCGCCGGAGCGCAGGATCTCGGGAACGGCGATGCCTTGGAAGACTGCGGGTCTCGTATACTGCGGCGCTTCCAGGAGGTCTTGGTCGAACGACTCCTCGCGCAGCGAGGCGTCCTTCAGCACGCCGGGCACGAGGCGCGCGACGGCGTCCACGATCGCCCAGGCGGCCGGTTCTCCCCCCGTCAGCACGAAGTCGCCAAGCGACAGCGTCGTGTCGACGAAGTGGCGGATTCGGGCGTCGAAGCCCTCGTAGTGGCCGCAGAGCAGGATGAGATGGCGTTCTCTGGCGAGCTCGCGGGCGATCCCCTGATGGAATCGTTCCCCATCCGCGGAGAGCAGGATCACGCGGCTGTCGGGCCTGCGCAGCTCGCGCAGCGCCCGGAGCACCGGCTCCGGCCGGAGCAGCATGCCGGCGCCGCCGCCGTAGGGCTCGTCGTCCAGGGTCTGGTGCCGGTCGACCGCGTAGTCGCGCAGCTGCACGCCGCGCACCGCGATCAGGCCTCGCTCCTGGGCGCGTCCGAGGATGCTCCCGCGCATCGCCTGGGCGATGGGCTCCGTGAACAGCCCGACGAGGTCAACGAGCAGCGTCCGGCCCAAGCACCCCGCCCCCTCGCACCGTGATGCGGCGTCCGGGCAGGTCGACCGCGACCACCGTGGCGTGGACTGCGGGGATCAGGTAGCGGCCCTTCGGCCCCTCCGCGACCCACACATCCTGCGCCGGTCCCCCCAGGACATCCTGCAGGGTGCCGAGAAGCGTCTGCTCCTCGTCGTAGACGGCGCAGCCCACGAGGTCGTGCACGTAGAATCGCCCTGCACCCAGGGAGGGTGCCTGCGACGTCTCTCCGTACAGCCGCCGTCCCGCGAGCCGCTCGGCCGCGTCTCGCGTCGCGATCCCCTCGAGCGCCAGGATCGCTCCGGCCTTCCAGGCCTTCACGCCCAGCACGCGGCGGGGCTCGTCTTCACCTTCGAGGTAGAGGGGACGCCCTTCCTGCGGAATCTCCGGATCCCACAGGGTGACGCGCACCTCGCCGCGGATGCCGTGGGCCGCCGCAATGCGGCCGACCTCCAGCTTCACTTGACCTCGACGACGACCTGCCGACCTTCGCGCTCGCCCGCCGCGCGCAGCACCGCGCGCAGCGACTTGGCGATCCGGCCGTTGCGGCCAACCACCCTGCCTACGTCGTCCGGTGCGACCGTGACGACGAACAGCAGGCGGCGCCCCTCGTCGTGGCGGTCGATGTGCACCGCGTCCGGCTGCTTCACCAGCGCGCGCACCAGCACCGCCAAGGCTTCATCCATCACTTCGCACCACCCTCTTTGCCCGCCACAACCCCCGCCTTGCGGAGGATGTCACGGACAGTCTGCGAGGGCTGCGCTCCGTTGCGCAGCCAGTAGCTGGCGCGCTCGGCCTCGACCTCGACGACGGCGGGCTGCTTCTTCGGGTCGTAGTACCCGATCTCCTCGATGAAGGCCCCGTCGCGCGGGGAACGGCTTTCGGCCACGACGATGCGGTAGAAGGGGTTCTTCTTCGCACCCATGCGGCGCAGGCGGATCTTGACGGCCAGTTCGCTCACCTCCTCTCGAGTGGAGGCATGGGCGGCAGCTTGCCGCGCATGCCCTTCATGGCCTTGGCCATCCGTCGCATCTCTTCGAACTGGCGCAGCATCCGGTTCACATCGGCGACGCTCGTTCCCGAGCCCTTCGCGATGCGGCGGCGCCGGCTGGCGTCGAGTAGGCGCGGGTCTCGGCGCTCTTGGCGCGTCATCGACTGCAGGATGGCGAGGCTCCTGCCGATCTGCCCCTCATCGACGTCTTGGTCCTTGACCTTGCGTCCGAGCCCCGGGATCATGCCGAGGATCTCGCGCACGGAACCCATCTTGCGCACCGTCTGCAGCTGCGCCATCAGGTCGTCGAGCGTGACCTGGCCCTTGCGCAGCCGCTTCTCCATCTCCCTCTGGTCTGTTTCCGCCACCTGGGCCTGGGCCCGTTCGATGAGGCCCATCACGTCGCCCATGCCGAGGATGCGCTGCGCCATGCGCTCGGGACTAAACGCCTCGAGCTGCTCGGGGCGCTCGCCGGTCGACGCGAACAGGATCGGTTTGCCGGTCGCGGCGCGCACGGAGAGCGCCGCGCCGCCTCTCGCGTCGCCGTCGACCTTCGAGAGCACGACGCCGTCGATGCCGACCTCGCGCGCGAACGCCTCCGCCGTCCCGAGCGCCGCCTGACCGGTCATCGCGTCGAGCACGAGGATCGTCGCGGCGGGGTCGAGCGCCCGGTGGATCGCCTTGATCTCCGCCATGAGCTCCTGGTCGACCTCCTGGCGGCCGGCCGTGTCGATCATGACGACGTCCTGGCCGTCGCGCCGCGCCCGCTCGAGGCCGGCCCGGGCTGCCTGCACAGGGTCCTGCGTCTCCGGCCGCTGCACCGGCACCCCGATGCGCTCGCCCAGGACGGCGAGCTGTTCAATGGCGGCGGGGCGCTTCAGGTCGCAGGCAACGAGCAGCGGCCAGTGCTGCTCCTGCTTCATGCGAAGCGCGAGTTTCGCCGCGAAGGTCGTCTTGCCGGCACCCTGCAGCCCGAGGAGCAGCACGACGTGCGGCGCCTTGCCCCGCAGCCGCAAGGGCTGTACGTCCTCCCCGAGGAGTTCGCGCAACGCGTCGTGGACGTGCTTCACCACCGTCTGGCCGGGCGTGAGGCTCGCCATCACGTCCTCGCCCATCAGCTTCGGCTCGAGCTGGGCGACGAAGTCTCGGGCGACCGAGAAGTGCACGTCCGCGTCGAGGAGCGCGATGCGCACCTCGCGCAGCGCGCGCCGAATGTCCTCGGGCGTCAGCTTGCCGCGTCCGCGCAACCGGTCGAAGGTCTGGCGCAGGCGCTCTTGCAGCTGCTCAAACATCGGCTTCCAGCTCCCTCAGCCTCGCGTCGGCCGCCTCCAAGGCGGCCTTGAGATCTCCACGCTGCAGCGCGCCGTGAAGTCCCTGCCAGGCGGCGACTTCGGAGGCGTGCTGCGCGATCGCGCCGACCGCCGACTCCATCTCCTCCATCGCCCGTTCCGCGCGGCGCACCAGAAGGAGCGCAGCCGGCCGGCTGCACGCGAGTTCCTCGGCGCACTCCGCAAGCGACAGATCCTCGAGGTGGTGCAACTGGAACGCGCGCCGCTGGCGCTCGCGCAGCGCGGCGCCGTAGAAGTCGAAGAGCAGCGCGCGCCGCGCAAGGGGATCCACTGGCAGCACCTCGGTGTTAAGGCTCAACGTTAACAGAGATTACAGGCCGTGGGCAGCAGCGTCAAGCTGCCGACTTGCATCACAATGAAGGTGCCCGAAGGCGAGTCGTTGCATCAGAACGGAAAGGTGCCCGAAGGGAGTGAGCCAGGTGTCACGAACCGGCACGTCAGACCTGCC
>JAJYTV010000266.1 GCA_021792885.1 Bacillota bacterium | reverse complement strand
CGCTGCCTCCGCCTGCGCGACGGGCAGTCCGACGACGCTTGGCACCGTCACGATCTGCGGTCCCTCCGAGATCAGGAGCTGTACGACCCGCCCCTTCTTCACCACGTCGCCCGCGGCGGGAATCTGGTTCACCACCGTGTTCTTCGGCGCCGCAACGTGCTCGCGGCCGGCGACGTAGCTACCGAGGCCCTGGGCCTTGAGCTTCGCCTGCGCCTGCCTCAGGCCCATGCCCTCGACCTTCGCGACCGTGACGTTCGGCACCGTGAACCAGGCGGTGAAGGCGCGGGCGCCGCCGTAGAGGAGAAGCGCCAGCGCGAGCGCGATGACGACCCAGGGCCAGACGCGGCGCGCCGGGCTGCGCCGCGGCGGCTGGCGCCGTGCAGTGCGGCTCTGGGCGTCGGCCGGTGCCGGGGGATCCTCCTCCGTCATCGGCTCCCCGATCTCCTCCAGGGCGCGGTGCAGGTCGGCGAGCAGCGCGTCGGCGCCGGTATAGCGCTTCGCGGGGTCCTTCTCGAGCAACCGCATGACGATCGCCTCGACGCTCTTCGGCACCTCTGGCCGCCGCTTGCGCAGGCTCACGGGCTGCTCCTGCAAGTGCTTCAGCGCGACCGCCACCGGCGTCGCCCCTTCGAACGGCGGCTGCCCGGCGAGCATCTCGTAGAGCACCGCGCCGAGCGAGTAGAGATCCGACTTCTCGTCGGTGAAGCCCCCGCGCGCCTGCTCCGGGGCGAAGTAATGGGCAGAGCCGATCACCGTGTTCGTGTGCACGATCGTCGTGCCGGACGCGGCGCGGGCGATGCCGAAATCGGCGACCTTCACCCGGCCTTCGGTCGTCAGGAGGATGTTCTGCGGCTTGATGTCGCGGTGCACGATGCCCTTGCGATGGGCCGCCTGCAGCGCGCGGGCGACCGAGGTGGCCACCTGCAGGGAACGCCCGATCGGCAAGGGGCCCTGGCGCTGGATGCGCTCCTTGAGGGTCTCCCCCTCGACCAGCTCCATCACGATGTACTGCAGCCCGCGTTCGGTGCCGACGTCGTAGACGTGGACGATGTTCGGGTGCACGAGGCTCGCCGCGGACTCCGCCTCCTGGCGGAAGCGGCCCAAAAACGCCTCGTCGGCCGCGAACTCCTCGCGCAGCAGCTTCACGGCGACCGGCCGGTGCAAAAGCGTGTCCTCCGCCTTCCACACCCAAGCCATGCCGCCGCCGCCGATCCGGTCTTCCAGGCGGTAGCGACCGCCCAGGATCTCACCCTTCACCGGGACGTCCCTCCCGCATCCGGAGCCTCGATCCGCACCGCGGCGACCGTCGTGTTGTCCGGCCCGCCGGCCCGGTTGGCCGCCTCCACGAGCCGCAGCGCCACGCCGTCGAAGCCGGCGGCGAGCTCCTGCTCGATCTCCCGCTCGGACAAGGCATCGGTGAGTCCATCGGTGCACAGCAGGAGGACATCGCCTTCGCGCAGGTCCTCCGTCCCCTCGTCGCAATCGAGCGGGTGCAGCCCGAGGTAGCGCGTGAGCACGTGGCGCTGCGGGTGATGCACGGCCTGCTCGGGCGGCAGGCTGCCGCGCCGCACGAGCTCCTCCGCCACCGAGTGGTCCTGCGTGATGCGCGAGAGCAACCCCTCGCGGTAGAGGTAGAGGCGCGAATCGCCCACGTGGGCATAGGCGAGCCGCTGGTGCGCCACCCAGGCGCAGGTCATCGTCGTTCCCATGCCCTGGTGCTCTGAGGACTGGCCCTGCTCGAGGATCCGCTCGTTCGCCGCCTCGAGCGCCTCCCGCAGGCGCGCGGAGTCCGGCTCGCCGCCGGTTGCGGGGCTTGAGAGCAGCGCGACGAACGTCTCGGTCGCGATCTCGCTCGCCACCTCGCCCGCCCTGCTGCCCCCGACCCCGTCGGCGACGGCGAGCAGGGCCCCGTCAGACAGCGGCACGAGCGCGAAGCTGTCCTCGTTGTGACTACGCACGAGTCCGGCATCCGATGCTGCGGAGAAGTCCAAGCGCTTCACCTCTTTGACGACTCGTGCGGTGTCAGTGGGGCGCGCGGGGCGCGCGCCCGGTTGGCTGCAGTGGACGCGGCGGGCGGATCAAAACCGGTGCGCCATGCTTGTCGTAGCGGCGGCGCAGCTGTCCGCAGGCCGCGTCCACCTCCTGCCCCAAGGTGCGGCGCACGGTCGCGTTGACGCCGTGCACGCGCAGGATCTCCTGGAAACGCAGGACGCGCTGCCGCTCCGGGGCGTCGTAGGGGAATTCCTGCACAGGGTTCAGCGGGATCAGGTTCACGTGCCCGGGGTGGGCCTCAACGAGCTCCGCGAGTCGATGCGCCTCGTCGTCCCCGTCGTTGAGGCCGCCGATCAGCAGGAACTCGTAGGTGACGCGGCGACCGGTGCGCGCGAAGTAGGTGTCGGTCGCCGCGAGCACATCCGCAATCGGGTAGCGGCGGTTCTCCGGCATGATCTGCGAGCGCAGCTCGTCTGTCGTCGCATGCAGGGAGAGCGCCAGGTTGACCGGCAGCCCCTCCTCCGCAAGCCGCAGGATCTGCGGCACGAGGCCGACAGTGGAGACCGTCATGTGGCGGTAGGAGAGCCCGAGGGTGTCGTCGTGGTGCAGCCTGCGCAGAAAGGCGAGCACCGTCTCGTAATTGTCGAGCGGCTCGCCCGCCCCCATCATCACCAGGCGGCGAAGCTCCTGCGGCAGCGCCGCGCGCGCCGCCCAGAGGAACTGCTCTGCGATCTCCCCGACGCCCAAAGAACGCGTGAAGCCGGAGGAGCCCGTCGCGCAGAAGCGGCAGCCCTGGCGGCAGCCGACCTGCGAGGAGAGGCACACGCTGGGACCGAACCGGTACGGCAGCAGGACGGTCTCCGCCGACCCCTGGTCCGGGTAGACGAGCAGCGCCTTGCGCACGCCGCCCTCGGCCTGCTGCTCCATCGCCACTTCGGCGCTGCCGATCGGAAGCTCCGCCGCGAGCTGCTCGCGCAGTCCCTTGGGCAAGTCCGTCATCTCGTCGTAACTGCGGGCAAGGCGCCGGTAGGTCCAATGCAAGATCTGCTGGGCGCGGAACGCGGGGAGTCCGCGCGCACCCAGCCAATCCTTCAGTTCCTGGGGTTCCAAGTCGAGGAGCGTCAGCGACTACCACCTGCTCTATCCAGCGAGATTCGCTGCACTCCGTAGAATTCCCTTCGCGCGCCGCGCCTTGCAACGGAGCCGAACGCGCTTGCGCGGGGGCCGCCGGGGCATGCCGGCCAATCCTCACCCTTGCCCGCCGAGTTTCTCCGCAAAGCGCCTGCGGAACTTGGCCACCTTCGGCCCGATCACGGCGCGGCAATACGCCCGCTCCGGATTGCGCTGAAAATACTCGCGGTGGTAGTCCTCCGCGGCGTAGAAAGGGCCTGCCGGGACGACTTCGGTGACCACCTCGCGTCCTTCCCACCACGGCTCGCGCGCGAGCGCGCCGATCACCTCTTCGGCTGCTCCGCGCTGCGCCTCGTCGTGGAAGAAGACCGCCGAGCGGTACTGCGTGCCGACGTCCGCTCCCTGGCGGTCCTTGGTCGTCGGGTCGTGCACCGCGAAGAACACCTCGAGGAGGTCGCGGTAGGAGATCGCCGCGGGATCGAACGTCACCTGCACCGCCTCGGCGTGGCCTGTCCGCCCGCTGCAGACGGCCTCGTACGACGGGCGCTCGACGTGCCCGCCGCAGTAGCCGGGCAGGACGCGTTGGACCCCCCGCAGTTCTGAGAAGACCGGCTCCATG
>JAJYTV010000265.1 GCA_021792885.1 Bacillota bacterium | reverse complement strand
ACCCTCGGAACCGCGACAGACCTCATCTTCGGTCTCGCGCTCTTCCTCCCGGGCCTCTACATCGCGGGCACCGTCCTTGCCCGCGCCCGGCTGGCCTATCGCGCCGAGCGGCAGGGCGGCCCGCGCGGGGCACGGCCCTCCTCGCAGGGCGCAGCGCGCTGACCGACTCCAAGCGCCGACATTCCTCTACGCCCGCAGTCCGGCCTCGCCGGGCTGCGGGCGTCTCTTGCATTTCTCACCATTGGCAAGGGAGCATACTCGCATAGACATACGGTGATATTTTCCATTCGCTCCTAGGCCTTGCAATCCCTGTTGGCTCTTGTGTACATTGGCAATGCTTTCGCAAGTGAAAATGGATCTCTGCTCACAGAGACTTCCTCCATCTCCTCACTACGGTGGTGCCCATGGACGCACAAATGGTGTCTCTTATCGGGGCGAAGGGGAGACTTCGTGGCCTATTGCGGCGTGCGAAGAAGGTCCTCCTCACCCTGGCTGCGTTCCTCCTGGTCCTGCCCGGCATCGAGTCCGCCCAGCCGGGCACGGGTGCCGCCGCCGCTCCGCCGCCCCCGGTGACCCGCGCCCAGTTCACCGTGGCGCTCGCAGAGCAGCTCCACCTCCAGCCCGACGCCGGCGCCAGCCCAGCCTTCTCGGACCTCCCGCGCACGGCATCCTCGTACGGCCTGATCATGGCCGCCTACAAGGCCGGGTGGATCTCCGGCTACCCGGACGGCACGTTCCGGCCCGGCGCATCCCTGACGCGCGAGCAGGTGGCGAAGTGCGAGATCCTCGCCCTCGGGCTGCAGTCCGAGGCTGCGGCGCTTGCGGACAAGCAGCCGGCGTACGGCGACGCCGGATCGATCGGGCGCTGGGCGTGGGGCTACGTCAACGAGGCCGCCGCGATCGGCATCCTGCGCGGCTTCAGCCCGAGCGCCTTCGGACCGCAGGCGGTCTTCACGACGGCCCAGATCCGCCACGCCCAGACCCAGCTCGCCGCCTACCTCGCGAGGCAGCCCGTGCAGGCGTTCGCGACCCCTCCCGCCGCGGCGCCCGGCAGCGCGGTCGGCACGACGGCGATCGTCGTGTCGCCGAACAGCGCGGGAGACCAGATCTCCGTCGCGGTGTCCCAGAGTCCCCTCACCGCGCCCACCTTCGACGCCGCTCTCCCCGCCGGGGCCTCCCCCTACAGCCCGGGCGCGAACCTGCAGGCGGCCGCGGGCGACTACGTCGGGATCTACGAGGCGGACGCCGCGGGCGCCGTGGTCGCGTTCTCCCAGCTCCAACTGGCGCCCGGCCAGATCGCCCAGCCGCCGGCGCAGCTCTCGCTCTCGGGTCCGTCCAGCGGCACGGCGGCCCAGGGTGCGCTGATCGGGCCCTTCACCGTGCAGCTCCTCGACGCGAACGGCAACCCCGCACCCGCTGCGGCGGGCGGGGTCAGCGTGCTCCTCTCCTCGGACGCTCCCGGCGCGCACGACTTCTCCCTCACCTCCGGCGGCCCGCCTGCGACGAGCCTCGTGATCCCGCCCGGCAGCGGCAGCGCGACCTTCTACTACGACGCCGTCACGGCGGGAGCCGAGAACATCACCGCGACGAGCCCCGGCCTGCAGACCGCGACGCTCGGCCTCGCGGTCGACGGGGCGGCGGCCGCGCGGCTGAGCCTTTCGGGACCGCAGGGCGGCCTCACGGGCTCCACCGCGGTCGTCGGGCCGTTCACCGTCTCCCTCGAGGACAACTTCGGCAACCCGACCGCCGCCCCCGCCGGCGGGATCCAGGTCGGCCTCGCCTCGAATTCCTTCGCGAGCCACGAGTTTTCGCTCTCTCCGTCCGGGACGCCGGTGACTGCCGTCACGATCCCGGCCGGCAGCAACAGCGCGACCTTCTACTACGGCGACGCCCAGGCGGGCTACCCCACCTTGACCGCGACCGCCGCTGGCCTCGGGACGGCCGGTGCAGCGGTGCAGCTCACCGCCGACGCAGCCGCCGCGATCGCGCTCTCGGGCCCCGGCAGCGGCGCCGTCGGGCCGGGCGCCTCGATCGGCCCCTTCACCGTCAGCCTGACAGACGCCGTGGGCAATCCCGTGCCGGCACCGCCCGGCGGGATCACGGTCTCGCTCGCCTCGACCTCCCCGGGCAGCCACGAGTTCGCATCGTCCACGGCCGGGCCGCCGATGCAGAGCGTCGCCATCCCCGCCGGCAGCACCAGCGCGACCTTCTACTACGGCGACGCGCAGGCGGGCGTGCCGACCATCTCGGCAAGCGCGCCAGGCCTCCCGACGGCCACGGCCTCGCTCGAGGTGGCGGGAACTGCGTCGCTCGTCGGGAGCGGTCTCGACTCCCCCGCCACGGCCGTGACGCCGCCACAGGTGCAGGCGTGGTATGACCAGGGCTTCCGCATCATCCTCCTGAACACGTTCGCCCCGAACTTCGCCCAGCAATACGTCGCCAGCCTGGCGCAGCTCGACGTGGTGCTCTTCCAGGGCTACTACACGCCGGCGTTCACCGACGAGACCGGCGCCCAGCGCGCGCAGCAGGCGATCAACGCGGCCCAGGCGGTCGGCTACCCGAAGGGCGCCTACATCTTCGTCGACGTCGAGAGCACGGGCGGCGCATCGCAAGCGCAGCTGGTCGACTGGATCAACTCCTGGAGCGCCGCCGTCCAGGCCGCGGGCTACGGCGCGGGCGTCTACTTCGGGGTGCCCCAGCCACTCACGGCCGCCCAGGCCGGAGCCCTGATCGCAGACCGCTTCTGGAAGTCCTTCTCCGCGACGAGCATCACCCCGGCGGTCCGCGGCGACTGCGTGATCCAGACCGGCTACCTGAATTCGATGGACCTCGACACCTTCACCACCGACCAGTTGGGCGAGTACTGCATCGGGGCGGGCACCTAGTGCCCCGTCCCCGCGCCATGAACCCTTCCTTCGCCCCTGAGGAGGGATACCGATGAACCCCCGCTCGCGCGCGCTCGCAGGGCCGCTCCTCGCCCTTTTGGCTCTCTCTGTGCTGCTTGCGGGCTGCGGCACCGCCGCTCCCGCGGCGACGAAGGCGGAAAGCCACCGCGCACCGCCGAAGGTGCAGCGCGCGGCGCAGACGCCGCCGCAGCCCTTCCACGGCGCCCTGCCGGCACTCGACGCGGTGCAGTTCGTCACGCCCGCGGTCGGCTTCCTCGCGGGGCAGGGCATCGTCCTCTCGACCGGCGACGGCGGTGCGACGTGGACCCAGATCTACGATGGACCGCAGACGATCCGCACCCTCGACTTCGTGAGCTCGACGGAGGGCTGGGCCCTCACCGCGAGCGGCACCGTGCTCAGCTACAACGGCAAGGGAAGATGGCAGAGCGTCGCGGCGTCGCTCGGCCCTGTCTCCGCAATCCATCTCTCCGCAAGCGGCCCCTCGCTCCTCGTCACGGTCCAGGGCACGCTCTACCGCGCGGCGCAGGCCGAAGGCCCATGGCAGCGCGAGCGTCTCGCCGACGTGCAGGCGCTGGCCTTCTCCGGCTCCTCTGCCGGCTGGGCCGTGACCGCCGGCGCCGCGGGGCCAGAGGTCTTCGCGACCGGCGACGGCGGGCAGACCTGGACGCCGTCCTTCACGCCGACCTTGGGCCAGGCGCAGGGGTGGTTGCCGTCCCTCAGCGCCTCGGGCGGCACCGCGTGGCTGCTCCTGACCTCCGTGGGCGGGCAGCTCGGCCACCAGCCCTACGTCGCCTACGCGACGAGCGCCGGCCAGCCGTGGCACGAGGTGCTCGCAGCTCCGCTCTTCGC
>JAJYTV010000264.1 GCA_021792885.1 Bacillota bacterium | reverse complement strand
CCAGTTCGTTGCGGACGGCCTCAAGCTTCTGCTGAAGGAGGAGATCATCCCGACCGGCGCCGATCGCTTCGTCTACCTCCTGGCGCCGACGATCTCGCTCGTGGCCGCGCTCTTTGCCTTCGCCGTCATCCCATGGGGACCGCCGATCCACCTCTTCGGCCAGACCGTGCCGATGGAGATCGCCGGACCGAACATCGGCATCCTCTTCCTCTTTGCGGTCACTTCGGTCGGGGTCTACGGACTGATCCTCGCCGGCTGGTCCTCCCAGAACAAATACAGTCTCCTGGGCGGACTGCGCTCCACTGCGCAGATCATCTCCTACGAACTGCCGATGGGCCTCTCGGTCACCGGCGTGATGATCGCGGCGGGCTCTGTGAACCTCGACAGCATCGTGTCGGCACAGCGGAACCTCTGGTTCGTCGTGCCGCAGATCTTCGGGTTCCTCATCTATGTCATCTGTATGGTCGCGGAGACCAACCGCGCGCCGTTTGACCTGCCGGAGGCGGAGAACGAGCTCGTCGCCGGCTACCACACGGAGTACTCCGGCCTGAAGTGGGCGATGTTCATGATGGCCGAATACATCAACATGGTCACAGTGTCCGGCCTTGCGACGACCCTCTTCCTCGGCGGGTGGCACGGCCCGTGGCTGCCGCCGGAGGTCTGGTTCGTAGTCAAGATCGCCCTGTTCATGTTCTTCTTCATCTGGCTGCGCGCCACGCTGCCGCGCCTGCGCTACGACCGGCTGATGACGTTCGGCTGGAAGGTCCTCCTTCCGGTGGCGCTGATGAACACGCTCGCGACGGCGGTCTGGGTCTCGGTCGCTTCGTAGGCGGGTCCCCTGGGCAGGCAGTCTCGCAGCGGGACGGAGCCAGGAGGACGCGAGTTCCTCCGACGACATGAGAAGGATACCGGCGGCCGACGTCCAGCCACACTATGCCAAGGTCCGGGAGAGGAGGGTCGGCCCTGCGACGCATTGTGATCCTGGGCGCTGGCTATGCCGGAGTGCGCGCAGCGCAGGAGATTCTCCGCACCCTCGACGACGGCGAAGTCGTCTTGATCGACCGCAGCCAGTACCACGAAGTCGTGACCGAGATGTACCGCGTCGCAGCCGGAGCGGAAGAGCCATCCGGCGTCCAACTGCCCTTGCGCCGGCTGCTGGCGCAGAGTCCGCGGCTCACCCTGCTGCAGGCGGAGGTGCAGTCGCTCGACTACCGCGCGCGCGAAGTGCTCACCGACCGAGGGCGCGTGCCCTACCGGTTCGCCTTGGTGGCCTTGGGTGGAGCCCCGGAATACTACGGCGTGCAGGGCGCGCGCGAGCATGCCCTCACCCTGCAGTACCTCGACTCCGCCGTGCGTGTGCGCCGGCGCCTGCGGGCGCTAAAGGCGGCGAAGGGCGGCGGGAGGATCGTGATCGTGGGCGGCGGCCTGACGGGCGTCCAACTGGCCAGCGAGCTGGCCGAGCAGATGCCAGAGACCTTCGATATCGCCATCGTGCAGGCGGCGCCCACCATCCTGCCCGAGGAGGACAAGCAGCTCGCGGGCTACGCGCAGGGCGAGCTCGAACGCCACCGCATCACGGTGCACCGCGGCGAGCCGGTCTCGGAGGTGCGCGCACACAGCGTGCAGCTGAAGTCCGGGCCGGAGATCCCGTCGGACCTGACGATCTGGGCGGGCGGCGTGCGCGCGAACCCGATCCCCAAGGAAGCCGGGCTCCCCTGCGACCCGCGCGGGCGGGTGCTTGTCGACGCGCAGCTCGAGGTGCAGGGGCATCCGGGCATCTTCGCCGCCGGCGACATCGCCCACGTTCCGTCGGGGCATGGCGAAACTGCCTTGCCGCCGACGGCGCAGCTCGCCGTACAGGAGGGCCGCCAGGCAGGGCGCAACATTCTCCGCGTGCTGCAGGGCGAGGAGCCCGCGCCGCTGCACGCGCGCATCCTCGGCATGGCCGCCGCGCTCGGGGACCGGCACGGAATCGCCCATGTCGGGCGCTTCCGGCTCACGGGACAGGTCGGGCACGCGGTGCACGAACTTGCCCTGCTCCACTACCTCTACGGGGTCGGTGGCCTCGGCCTCCTGGAGCGGGAGGCCTACCTCAGCTGGACGCGCCCGCCGCAGGAGCCGGTGGCGCAGGGGACTCCCCGCAGGGCGGGGACGTCTGCCTGACAGCTCTGTGGCGAGGGCGTAAGCCCCGGTCAACCTTCCCGACCGTAGCGGGCGGCGATGGCGTGGAAGGCGGCCTTCGGCCGCCACGGCGGATCACTGCCGCCCGCGGGCAACCACTGGCACGGCGTCATCAAGGACCCCACCTCGCCGACGCCGTCCTCGACCGCCTCGTACACAAGGCTCACCGCATCGCCCCTCACGGGCGAATCCATGCGCAAAGCCGCCCCGGACTCTTGACCCTCCAGAGCGGCTCTGATATCACGGATCCACCGGCCCTCGATCTGTTCGCCTTGATTGGAATCACCGTTCGCCTTGGAGCAGAATCCGTGTTCGGCTTGGACCAGAATCGGCGTTCGACTTCGTCAGAATACGCATTTTACGCCATGCGAGGCGCGAAGAAGTACGGTCACCACCATCTGAACAACGTCAATGCCTACCACAGCCGTCTAAAGCGGTGGATCAACCTAGCGGTGTGAGCACCAAGTACCTTCCGAACTGCCTGGTGTGGTTCCTGCGTCAAGATTCCATGGGCATGATGTCGCGCGCAGTGGTGGCGAATCGATTCCTGGATCACAGCCATTTACCGATGGTGTTCACTACAACGAAAAAGTTACTTTAGCCTTGAGAATGCAAATGAATGGCGTAAGATGGAAATAGGAGGAATTGAATATAAAACGAACAATGGTTATCTGCGTACTTTTGGGGATCTTTCTGGCAGGGTGCTCCGCGTCACAGCACGTATCGAAGCCTCCCGCTTCAAAACCGACAACGAGTACGGGGAGGACTGCCCCGAAGGTGTCACGCAAGACATGGCACATCGCTGGTTTTGTCGTGAAGGAGATGCCCCTGCCCGCCAACTACAAAGCGAACGAGAATGGTGAACTTATCCTGGGTACCACGATTCTCAAGATGGGTTCCAAGCCTCCTTACCCCGTGACGTGGCAGTCCCTGACGTCCACGGCGGCGGGAACAGTGCTCTCCGCCGGGTGTCCCCCCAATACCCTTTTCGCCTATGCCGACCAGAACAACGGCTACGGCTCGGGTTACGCGGGTTTCATCTGTGTGGGAAGGGAGAGGAGCCAGCTCACTCTCGTCCATGTCCCAAGCATGAAAGTGAGCACCTACCCTCTGCCCGGCAGCCCCACGGGCGCATTTTTCATGAATGCGCTGGCCTTTGACTCGACATCGGGCCCCCAAATCCTTTGGTCCGTGCAGCAGAGTGAGATGGCGGCCCCGCTTCTCGGCTCCGGAATCCTCAACCTCGCATCCGGCACAGAGTCTCCCATTCCGGCAGCCATGAACACCGCGCTCTTCGTATCGCCTAACGGCACACTCTTTGCGGTAAACGGCCAGTCCCTGTCCAAGTGGAACGGCAAATCGTTTCTTCCTCTAGGCAAGATCCCCTATGTTCGCGTGCAGACGGTCGCCGATAATGGAGCGGTATGGGCCGACCAGCCGTCCCCCTCCGATGTCCTCGAAGACAGCATCATCCGTGAGATGCCGGGGTCGACAAACACACAGGCCTGGAAGGTCGATGGCTCAAACATGTTTATTGGGCCCGGCTTCGTGACGTACACGCCCGGCACAAGCCTGTACGGA
>JAJYTV010000263.1 GCA_021792885.1 Bacillota bacterium | reverse complement strand
AGGATTTTCAGTAGCGCTCATGTGATGTGAAGCCCTTGGGGATGCGCGGCACCTTGTCACACCGCACCGCGGGTCGCGTAGACATGCAACACGCGCTCGCCGTCGCAGCGTTGCGCGGGGCCATGGCCACTCACGCGTGACTTGAGGCATCGGGCCTCGGCTGCAACGACGTCCCGTGCGCCTCTATCCTCGTCCACGCTCGCACTTTGCGTTCAACTCAGCTCCGGAACCGTCTTCGCAGAGAACGCGCGGTCAGATGCCCATCGTGCCCGTGGAGCAGATCATGCATCAGCCCCCCGCTCGTGTCGATCTTGAGGGAACACAAGAGCTACGCACTCTGTCGTGGACGCTGCGCGGCCTACGCGCGTGCCGATATGCGGACGGTACTTGTGCAGGGGCGCGTCGGTCTGACCGTCACAAAAAAAACCGGCGAGATCCGCGATCCCGCCGGCAAGCATCCCAACGTGCAAGGTTTGGGGGGTCGATAGCACGTTGGGTCAGGAGATTGGGTTGCTCCGTCAGGGATGATAAACAAAATAACTCGCTGCGCGATGTGGCTGCAGGGGGTCTGCGGTGGATGGGCTCCGATAGCGGGTACTGCACCGGCGCGACGCTGCAGCCGCTCCTCCGTTGTGACGCTCCCGCTTCAACCGCCCTGTCGCAGGGCGGAGTCCTCGCTTCAAGGCGACGCTCCTCTCCCCCAAAAAGAGACGATGGCCGTCTTCTTTCGTGGCTTCAGATTCTTCCGCGCGGCGTCGAGGAGTGAGTCCTGCGGTTGCCGTCGAATTAATCTGTGACCCAAGAGACGGCTGCTGAGGGCTGCGCTTTGTGAGGCAGCGATTCACCTTGGAACGGAGCACAACCATGACACCCCTTCAACAACGCATGCTCGAGGACATGCAGGTCCGCAATTTCTCGGAGAACACGCAGAGGTCCAACCTCCAACAAGTTTCGCTTTTCGCTCGCCACTTTCGACGATCACCTGAAGGGCTGGGTCCGGTGAACATCCGGGCCTACCAAGTCTACCTGACGAACGAGAAGAAGCTTGCCCCGGGCTCGATCCAGATAGCCACTGCCGCACTGCGTTTCCTGTACACCGTGACGATGAAGCGGCCCTGGGACGTCGAGGAAGTCCTCCCGATGCCGAAGAGGCCGCAAACCCTGCCGATCATCTTGAGCCCCGAGGAGGTGCGGCACTTCCTGAGCTGCGTACCGCGACGGAAGGCCCGCACGGCCCTCACGGTGTGCTATGCCGCCGGACTTCGCGTCTCGGAGGCCATTGCGCTCAAGCCCACCGACGTCGACAGTAAACGCATGACCATCCGGGTCACTCAGGGCAAGGGTCAGAAGGATCGGGATGTGATGCTCTCCGAGCAGCTTCTGGCGATCCTGCGGGACTGGTACCGCTTCGCCAGACCCACCGAGTGGTTGTTCCCGGGCCTCCTTCCGGGCACCCACATCACGCGCGAGGGCATCGGCGACGCCTGCGAGCTGCCGCACCAGCGCAGCGGCCTGTCCAAGCGGGTCACACCGCACAGCCTGAGGCACGCCTTCGCGTGCCACCTGCTCGAGCACGGCACGGACCTGCGCACCATCCAGCTCCTGCTCGGTCATCGCAGCCTCTCGACCACCGCGCGCTACCTGCGCCTGGCCACCTCCAAGGTCTGCGCCACCCGCAGCCCCTTGGATCTGCTGCCCCATCCGCTGCCGCCACCGGAGCCGACCCGGCCGCCCGAGCACTTCTGACTCGCGCTCCCCGTGAAGCGTCCGAAGCTCGAAGTGGCGGATATCCTCCGCCGCTACGGGGATGCCTATCGTGCCGGGCACGAGGGCGCACTGTCGAGTACGCAGCGGCGCGTCATGCGGGCCATCACCGCCTGTCGAACCGCTGCCCTCGGTGGCCATGTCGAGGCCTGCGACACGTGTGGGCATCGGCGCATCTCCTACAACAGCTGCCGGAACCGGCATTGCCCGAAGTGCCAGTCCCTCGCCCGGGCGCAGTGGATCGAGGATCGCAAATCCGAGCTTCTCGATTGTCCCTACTTCCACGTCGTCTTCACGCTCCCGGAGGAAATCGCCGCGATCGCCTACCAGAACAAAGCGGTCGTCTATAAACTGCTCTTCGCCGCCACCGCGGACACCCTGGGCACCATTGCCGCCGACCCGAAGCACCTCGGCGCCGAGGTCGGCTTCTTCGCGGTCCTCCACACCTGGGGGCAGAACCTCATACACCACCCGCACCTGCACTGCGTGGTGCCCGGCGGTGGACTCTCCCCTGATGGGGAACGCTGGATTGCCTGCCGCTCGGGGTTCTTTCTGCCCGTTCGGGTGCTCTCGCGCTTCTTCCGCCGACGCTTCCTGCAGCTGCTCGGACAGGCTTTCGAGCGCGGCGAGCTCGAGTTCTTCTCGGCTCTCGAGTCCCTGCGAGACCGGAAGGCCTTCCTCCGGTACCTGGAGCCGCTGCGAGAGAAGGAGTGGATCGTCTACGCCAAAGCGCCCTTTGCAGGGCCAGAGCAGGTTCTCGAGTACGTCGGGCGGTACACTCACCGCGTCGCCATATCGAACAACCGCCTGCTCGACATCGAAAACGGGCACGTCACGTTCCGCTGGCGAGACTATCGTGACGGCGATGCCCAAAAGACCATGACCCTCGCCGCCGGGGAGTTCATCCATCGCTTCCTGCTGCACGTCCTGCCGCCCGGATTTCACCGCATCCGCTACTACGGGCTGCTCGGCAATCGTCATCGCCAGGAGAAGCTCGAACAGTGCCGGCGCCTCCTGGATATGAGCCTGGCAACCCCGACGGAGCCGGACGCCGCCGCCCCAGCGGACTATCGAGACCGATACGAGGCCCTGACCGGTCAGTCCCTGCATCACTGTCCCATCTGCCGCCGCGGTCGCATGATCCCCATCGAGCAGCTTCCTCCATCGAGAGTTCCGGAACCGCCGGCCTGTCTCGATACCTCATGATCTCCATTCGACCACGCCAAACATCCGCTTCTCCGATCGAACCATCAGGCGCCGAGGATCGGCAACGTCACTATCGTGCCTCCAGCCCATCTCAGCGCTCCTTGAGCATTGCTCGCGATACCATGATCTGCACGATGAGCAGTCCCGTCCCTCCGCTTCGCGCGCCACAACTCCATCTCTCCATGCCTTCGGGCCAGCTACGCCCTCGGGACAGAAGAACAAATCCCCATAGTGTTTGGCGTCGTCAGCGGTTTAGTCCAATCCATTTTTAGCGCAGCGTCGCCGACCGGCCCCACCTCACGTCCTGACTCCTTCTGCGGCAACGCTACGCTAAAAACGCTCTGCGATTGCCGCCAGCCCGGTGTTCTCGGGACAAACTGCGATAACTCCCGCGGGTTGAAGCTAGCCCACTGCAGATACCGCAGAAACGACCGCATGTACGCCGTCGTGCACGACCTTGCGGCGTCGCTACGGCACATCGACAGCAGGCCGTGTGTCATGGCCAGGATGTCCTTCGCGGTGAGATCATTGAGATGGTGGCGCGGAAGATGCTTCTTCTGCCACCCGAGCATCCGTCGGGCGTCAGCATGAGCCCCTCGCACGTCTTGGGCTGCAGACCACGAATAACGCGCAGATACCGCAAGTAGGCAGCCAGCAGCGGACCATCGGGGTCTTGGGGTATCGGTCTTGCCGCAAACCGCTCCGGAACGCATCGCGCTGCGTGGCCGATCGCTCCTTGCGCCCCCAACCGTTCGGCGGCCGTCCGTCTTGTCTTCAGGTAGCGATCGACGACCTGC
>JAJYTV010000262.1 GCA_021792885.1 Bacillota bacterium | reverse complement strand
CCGGCGTCCGCGCCGCTCGCGGCGCCAGCGCCCCCGGGCGTGTCCCAGAGCCGCATGCGCGCATCGATCGCCGCCGCGATGCTGAAGAGCTGGCGCGAGCAGCCCCAGTTCGCGATCACGCGGCACGTCGACATGACAGCGGTCGCGCAGCTGCGCGCGACGCTCGCGGCGGCGGCGCCGGACGTGAAGCTGTCGTTCATCGACTTCCTGATCCAGGCGTTCGCGCGCGCGCTGCCTGCGCACCCCTCGCTCAACGTGCGCACCGACGGGAGCGGCGCCTCCAGGACGTCGCAGACGGTCGACATGGGCATCGCGGTCGCGGTGGAGGAGGGGCTCGTCGTGCCGGTATTGCGCGGCGCCGAGCGGCTCACGCTGCCGCAGATCGCCGCCGGGCGGGCGGAGCTGACGCGCAAGGCGCTCGAGAACCGGCTGGGCGCGCAGGACCTCGGCGGCGGCACGTTCACCGTCTCGAACCTCGGCCCCTTCGGGGTCGACCAGTTCAACGCCATCGTCAACCCGGGCGAGGCGGCGATCGTCGCGGTCGGCCGCATCCGCGAGACGCCCGTCGCGGTCGAAGGGCGGGTCGAGATCCGGCCGCTGATGACGATGACGCTCTCGGTCGACCACCGCCTCGCGGACGGCGCCGCAGGGGCCCGCCTGCTGCAGGACGTCGTCGAACGGCTCGAGGGTCGCCTGGGTTGGATCCTGTTCTGACGGAGGTGGCGGAAATGGCGACGATCAAACCGGACAAGGTCCTGCCGCTCTACCGCGACATGCTGCGCATCCGCGGCTTCGAGGGCAAGGCGACGAAGCTCTACGAACAGGGCGTGCTGCCCGGGTTCCTGCACTCCTCCGTCGGCCAGGAGGCGGTGCCGGTGGGCGTCTCGGCCCACCTCGGCAAGGACGACTACATCACGTCGAACCACCGCGGGCACGGCCACGTGCTGGCGAAGGGCATGGAGCCAGAACGCATGTTCGCAGAGCTCTATGCGCGCACCACGGGCTACAACCGCGGGCGCGGCGGCTCGATGCACATCATGGACTTCTCACTCGGCATCGTGGGGGCGAACGGCATCGTCGGCGCGGGCGTGCCGATCGCGACGGGCGCGGGGCTCTCCTTCCAGGTGCTCGGCACGAAGCAGGTGGCCGTCAGCTACTTCGGCGACGGCGCCGTGAACACGGGGGCCTTCCACGAGGGGCTGAACCTCGCGGCGATCTGGAACCTGCCCGTCGTGTTCGTCTGCGAGAACAACTTCTACGCAGAATCGGTCCCGCAGTCCTACGCGGCGAAGGTTGGCATCGCGGACCGGGCGGCCGCCTACGGCATCCCCGGCGTGTGCGTGGACGGCAACGACCTCTTCGCGGTCTACGACGCTGCGAGGGAAGCGGTCGACCGGGCGCGCTCGGGCGAGGGACCGACGCTGCTCGAGTGCCAGACCTTCCGCTGGTCAGGCCACTTCGTCGGCGACCCCGGCGTCTACCGCACGAAGGAAGAGGTCGAGGAGTGGAAGCGCAAGGACCCGATCCCGCGGGTGCGCGCGTGGCTTGCGGAGCACGGCGTGAAGGCTCCGGAGCTCGACGCGCTGGAGGCGGCGGTGGAGCAGGAGATGGAGATCGCCGCCGAGCGCGGCGCGCAGGGCCCGAAGCCCGATCCCGCGACGGCGGACCAGGACGTCTTCGCACCGGAAGGAGTGGCCTGAGCGTGAGGCAGATCCTGATGCGCGAAGCGCTGCGCGAGGCGCTCTTCGAGGAGATGCGGCGCGATCCGCGCGTCGTCGTGTTCGGCGAGGACATCGCCGACCCGATGGGCGGCTCGTACAAGGTGACGCTCGGTCTCTCGACCGAGTTCGGCCCGTTGCGCGTGCGCAACACGCCGATCTCCGAGGCCGCGATCGTCGGCGCGGCGGTCGGGGCCGCGATCACGGGGCTGCGCCCCGTCGCCGAGATCATGTACATGGACTTCCTCGGCATCACGATGGACCAGCTCATGAACCAGGCGGCGAAGATCCGCTTCATGTCGGGCGGCCAGGTCTCTGTGCCGCTCGTGATCCGCTGCCAGGGCGGCCCCGGCAGGGCGTCCGCGGCGCAGCACGCGCAGATGATCGAGGCCTGGATCGCGCACGTGCCCGGCCTGCAGATCGTGATGCCGTCGAACCCGGCCGACGGCAAGGCGCTGCTGAAGGCGGCGATCCGCTCCGACAACCCGGTGATCTTCTTCGAATACAACGGTCTCTACAACGTGCGCGGCGACGTGCCGGAACCCGAGGAGGACGCCGTGGAGCCGATCGGCGTCGCGAAGGTCGCGCGCGAAGGCCAAGACATCACGATCGTCGCCTGGGCCGGCATGACGCGGATGGCGCTGCAGGCCGCGGAAGAGCTCCAGGAGGAGGACGCCGTGCAGGCCGAGGTCGTCGATCTGCGCACCATCTCGCCCTGGGACAAGGAGACGGTGCTGCGCTCGTTTTCGAAGACGCGCGCGATGGTCGTCGCCCACCAGGCGGTGCGCCAGGGCGGGTTCGGCGCGGAGATCGCCGCGACTGCCTACGAGGAGATGCTCGACGTCGTCGACGTCGAGATCGGGCGGGTCGGCGCGAAGTTCTCGCCGACGCCGTTCGCACCGGAGCTCGAGGCGGAGGTCGTCCCCGGCAAGGCGGAGATCGTCCGCGCGGCGCGGGACGTGCTCGCGCGCGGCGGCCGCACGGGGCGGAGGTAGGGATGGGCGTGCAGGAGGAGCGGACAGAGGCGGCGCTCGGCAACTGGGGCCCGCGCATGCTCGCGAACGGCGTGGACTTCAGCGACTTCCTGCGCCTGCAGGGCAGCATCGCGCACTGGTCAGACTGGTGCGCGGCGTGGTCCGAGGTCGGGGCAGGGCACGCCGAGCGTGCACGCGCCGCGGAAGCGGCGGGGGAGTACGCGAGCGCCGGGGAGCACTACCTGCACGCCTCCCTGAGCTACCACTTCGGCAAGTTTCTCTTCTTCCACGATCCGGCGCAGCTGCGCGCGGCGTCGCAGGAGGCGGTCCGCAACTACCAGCGCGGGCTTGCCTACTACGACTGGCCCGGCGAGCGCATCGAGATCCCCTTCGAGGGGGGAGCGATGCCCGGGATCCTGCGCAAGCCGTGGCATGTGGCGCGGCCGCCGGTCGTGCTCCTCATCCCGGGACTTGATTCGGTGAAGGAGGAGATGCACCAGTACGGCCAGGACTTCCTGCGCCGCGGCATGGCGGTCCTCGCGATCGACGGCCCGGGACAGGGGGAGATGGAGTTCTCGCACGCGCTGCGGCACGACTACGAGGTGCCTGTGCGCGCGGCGATCGACGCCATCGAAGGGCGCCAGGACGTCGACGCGCAGCGCGTCGGACTCATGGGGGTGAGCCTCGGGGGCTACTTCGCGCCGCGGGCGGCCGCGTACGAACCGAGGGTCAAGGCGACGATCGCCATCTCCGGGTGCTTCCGCGTGGCTCCCTACTTCCACGGCGTCCCGCAGCTGACGCGCGATGCCTTCGTGCACCGGCTGCAGGCGGGGACAGAAGAGAAGGCCCTTGAGGAGGTTGATGCCTTTGACCTAACCGGAGTCGTGCAGCGGATCAAGAGTCCCTTGCTGGTGGTTCACGGCCGCAAAGACCGCCTGTTCCCGCCGGAGAGCGCGGAGCAGATGGCCAGGGGGGCCGGTGGACCGGCGACCCTGTGGATGTTCGAGGACGGCAACCACGTCTGCAACAACATCCCGTACAAGTACCGTCCCGCCCAGGCGGACTGGATGGCGCGACAGCTGACGCGCCGG
>JAJYTV010000261.1 GCA_021792885.1 Bacillota bacterium | reverse complement strand
TCCGGTGGCCAACGCCAGCGCCTCAGCCTCCTGATCGCCAGCATCCACGACCCTGATCTGCTGCTGCTCGACGAGCCGACGACGGGCCTCGACCCGCAGTCGAGGCGCGAGCTCTGGCAGCGCGTCGAGGCGCTGCGCACCGAGGGCAGAAGCGTCCTTCTGACGACGCACTCGATGGAGGAGGCAGCCGCTCTCAGCAACCGGATCGGCATCCTCGTGCGCGGCGCGCTCGTCGCGCTCGACACGCCCGAGACGCTCGTGCGCCAGTATGCGGAAGATCCCCGTGTGCGGCGGGTGGCGCGCGGGGCCGTCACCTTGGAGGACGTCTTCCTGGCGCTCAGCGGGCAAGAGGAGGTGTCGGCATGATCGATGCGCGCAGGGCGCCTTCGCCCATGGAGACCTTCGCGGCGCTCGTTCGCGCTGAACTCGCGGCGTACGTGCGGGGCGCGCGTACCCTGATCTGGACGGTCCTCGTGCCGCTTTTCATCCTGGCGCTCGGAGAGATGCAGGTACCTGCGGCGCTGCGGAACGCGCCGGCGCCGACGCTCGAGATCTCCGCCCTCGCGATCACGACGGGCGCCTTCGCGCTCGGCCTCTTCGGCTACGCGAACGTCTTGGCAAACTACCGGGAACGGGGCATCTTCCAGCGGCTGCGCTGCTCCCCCGCCCCGACCTGGCAGCTCCTCGGCGCACGCCTTCTGGTGCAGCTTTGCGGGGTGATCGTGCAGGCGGCGATCGTGTTCGCCGCAGACGAAATCGGCTATCGCATCGCCCCCACCTCGCCCGGCATCTGGCTTGGGATCGCCGCCATCCTCGTCGGGGGCCTCGCGGCGCTGGCGCTCGGGCAGACCGTGGTCGCGCTCGCACGCTCGGCAGCCAGCGTGACCGCCATCTCGCGCCTCCTGCTGCTCGTCCTCTTCCTGCTCGAGGGCATCTTCGTCTCGTCGAGCCGCTGGCCGGCCTGGCTGCACCACGTGGCGGACTGGACGCCCGTGCGCCTCGCGCTGCGCCTCACGACGGACGGCCTCGTGCTGCAGCACTGGGGCACCGTGGACCTCCAGTACCTCGCAGGTCTCGTCGCCTGGATCGCGGTCCTCGGCTACGTCGGTCTCATGCGCTTCCGCTGGCAACCCGAGTGAGCGGATGCGCAAGGCCAGCCCCTCGCGGTAGAGTGGATCCATGGACACGCTGACCTACGGGCGCTTCCGCGCCGTCTCGATCCTCCTCGTGGCGATCGCGATCTGGAGCGCGGCGAGGGGCAACCCGCACCTGCACACGCGGGGTTTCTGGATCGCGATCGCCTTCGCCGCAATCTGGGCGATCGCGCTCTTCCGCGGCCGCCGCACGCCGCAGCGCACCCTCGCGACGGTCATCGGCTTCGCGTCGAGTGTCGCCGCCACGCTGGCCTACCCTGCCCTCGGCACCCTGCTGATGGTCTCGGTCGGGTGGGTCGGGGCGCGCATGCCCTGGCGCTACCTGCGGATCTTCGGCCTCCCCATCGCGCTCTTCGCCGCCCTCGTCCCGGTCGCCGCGGCGCACTTCGGCCCGTCGGCGCTCAACATCATCCTCTCGCAGGGATTTTTGAACCTCCTGATCACCTTCGGCGTCATCCTGCTGTTCGGCCGCTTCGCCGCAGACAACACCGAGGTGCGCGCCGCCCAGGCGAAGTCGCTGAAGGACCTCCAGGAGGCGCACGCGGAACTGCAGCGCCGTGCCGCGGCGGCAGAGGAGCTCGCGACCCTGCACGAGCGCAGCCGCCTCTCCCGGGAACTGCATGACACGCTCGGCCACGCCCTCTCGGCGATCACCGTCCAGATCGAGGCGGTGCGCCGCCTCCTGCCAGGCGACCCCGAGAGGGCGCAGGTCCTGCTGCAGGAGACGCAGGGGGCTGCGCGGGCTGCGATGCACGACCTGCGCATGCACCTCTCGGACCTCCGGGAACCGGCCGCGCCCGAAGACCTCGGCCGAAGCCTTCGCCGCCTTGCGGAGGAGGCCGTCGCCCGCAACGGGTGGCGCTCGTCACTGGACATCGCGCCCGTCGAGATCCCAGAGCCGCAGCGCAGGGCGCTCCTGCAGGTCGCGCGGGAGGCGCTGCAGAACTGCGGGCGCCACGCAAACGCCCACGCGCTGTCCCTGTCGCTGCACGCGGACGAGGACGCGGTCTCCCTGCGCATCGCGGACGACGGGAGCGGTTTCGATCCGCAAAGTGTTCCCAAGGATCGCTTCGGCCTGCAGGGAATGCAGGAGCGGCTGCTCGAACTCGGGGGGAAGCTGCGCATCGAGACAAGCCCTGGGTCCGGCACGAGCATCGTCGCCGTGCTGCCGAGGGCAGGGCATGCCGCGGGGGGCGCCTAAGGTGGGAAACGCCATCCGGCTACTGATCGCCGAGGACCAGCCGCTCATGCGGCGCGGCCTGCGCACCGTCCTCGACCTCGAACCGGGGTTCCAGGTCGTTGGGGAGGCGGTCGACGGCGCCCAGGCTGTGGAGAAGGCGCGGGAACTGCGCCCGGACGTCGTGCTGATGGACCTGCAGCTGCCGGTCCTGGACGGCGTCGAGGCGACCCGCGCGATCGTGCGCGAGGGCCTCGGCAGGGTGCTCATCCTCACGACGTTCGACACCGAGGACTACGTGCTCGAGGGCATCCGGGCCGGCGCGGCCGGATACCTCCTGAAGGACGTCGACGCGAAGGAGCTCTGCGATGTGATCCGGCGGGTCGCAGCGGGCGACGCCTTCGTCCAGCCGAGCGTCGCGGCGAAGTACCTGCGCCAGCTCGCCCAGGCGCCGAGGCGGGCGGAGGCGGAGCAGCTCACGCCGCGCGAACTCGACGTACTGCGCCTCCTGGCGCGGGGCGAGAGCAATCGGGGGATCGCGGAGGGCCTGCGGATCACGGAGAGCACCGTGAAGAACCACGTGAACAGCATCCTCGGCAAGCTGCAGGTGCCGAACCGCACGGCCGCCGCGCTGCGGGCCCAGGAGTTCCTGCCCCCCGAAGGGCGTACTCCGGGGTAGACCGCTCGTTGGGTCCAGACAACCTTGCGGACAGGGAGGTTCGTGGCGCCGATGCTTGACCTGCGTCAGATGCGCGAGGACCTCATGGAGCTCACCGGGTTGCTCACCGCATCCCACCCGGATCCCTACCGCGGTCCCGGCGGCAAGGTCGCCTTCCACCGGCAGGTGGAGAACATCCGAAGGGCCCTGCCCGAGGCAGCCTCCCCGCAGGAATTCCTGCGGATCGTGCGCCCGCTGGTCGCGTCGCTGCGCGACGGACACACCGCGATCGGCCTTCCCGATGAACCCGCATCGCGCCCACTGCCGCGGCTCTGGCTGGACTGGGATGTCGTCGGGGATACCATTTACCTGCGCCGCGTCTACAGCGAAGCCCACCGCCAGTTGCTCGGCGCGAGGCTGGAAGCGGCCGGCGGCTTCGCCATGGAGGAGCTCAAGCGGCGGATGGCCGGACTGCACGGGTACGACAACGGCGTCGACCTCCTGCGCCGGCTCGGCGAGGCACTTTCGCAGCCGGTCGAGTGCCTGGAGCTGCTCGGGTGCGACGACCCGCCAAAGAGCACGACGCTCGCCCTGCAGCTAGGAGACGGGACGGAGATCTCGATCGAGGTGCCCTGGTCCACTGAATCGCCCGGTGCTCCTCTGGAGCCACCCTCCACCCTGCCCCTTCCCCCGCTCGGGCCCGCGAACCTCGGCTGGGGCTTTCTGGGCGGAGACGGGAAGGTGGCGTACCTGCGCGTCGGCCAGCTGATGCAGTACCGCGAAGCCTTCGAGGTG
>JAJYTV010000260.1 GCA_021792885.1 Bacillota bacterium | reverse complement strand
CCGACACGTCGGCCGCCCCGAGCCGCTTGATCTCGCCCAGGAGGCCGGGGTCCACGACCGCGCTCATGCGGGTACCCCTCCCCCCACCGCCGCGTAGCTGAAGTAGCCTTCGTCGGTGGGATCCTTCGATTCCGCCAGCATGCCGTAGCGGCGCATGCCCATGACCCAGTAGAGGACTTCCTCCGTGGGATGGCCGATCGCCGCGGCGATCTCGGGCACGGTCAGCGGGCCCCCTGCCAGGGCTTTCAGGATCGGGCGGTGCATCAGGGGTTCCTCGCGGATGACCTCCCGGATGTCCCGGGGTCGCGTCCGGCTCATCGTGACGGCACCTCCAGAAGGTTCTCGATCATGGCCCGGATCTGGGCGTCGGTATAGCCGCGCAGATCGATGGCGCCCTGCGGGCAGAGCGGGGCGCAGCCGCCGCAGCCCTTGCAGACCGCCGCGTCGATCTCCGCCACGTCCCGGCCGGCGCCGGGGATCTTGGAGACGGCGTCGTACGGGCAGGTCTCCTCGCACGCGCCGCACCAGGTGCAGGCCTGGGCGTTCACCGTGGCGACCAGCGGGTCGAGCTCCGCCACGCCCTTCTTCAGGATGGCCGCGCTCTGCGTCACCGCCGCGAGGCCCGACGCCACGCTCTCCGAAGAGTTCTTCGGCCCCTGGCACGCGCCGGCGATCAGGACGCCGTCGACGACCGTCTCGACGGGGCGCAGCTTCGGGTGGATCTCGTTGAAGAAGCCGTCGCTGCCGATGGGAAGCTTCAGGATGCGCGTCAGGCTCTCGTTCTCGCGCGGCACCATCCCCGTGACCAGCACGACGAGGTCGGCAGGGATGGTGATCTCCTCACCGCCAGTGAGGGAGTCTCGGGTCGTGACGACGAGCTCGCCCCGCGCGCTGCGGGCAACCGCGGGAGGCGTGTCCTCGGGGTACTTCATGTAGACCGAGCCGCGTTCGCGCGACTCGGTGTACATCAGCTCGAACTTGCCGTAGGTGCGCATGTCTCGGTAGAGGTGGTACTGGTGCACCGACGGGTCGAGGTCCGCGACCTCGAGCGAGGCGTGCACCGTGGCGGCGCAGCAGTAGCGCGAGCAGTACGCGTTGCCTTCGGGCTGGCGGCTGCCGACGCAGTAGATGTAGGCGATCGTGCGCACCGGCTTGCCGTGGTAGGTCAAAGACCCCTGGGATCGGTCGACGAGCTCCTTGAACTGCGGCAGGGTGAGGACCCCGTCGATGCCGTAGCCGTACTCGCCGGTCCCTGGCTGGTACGCGTCGAAGCCGGTCGCGACGACGATCGAGCCGACGTCGAACTGGATCTCCTGCGGGGGGTCCCCCTGGATGCGCACCTCGGTGCGGTAGTTCCCGAAGCTGCCGGATTTCGCCTGGAGCTCTGCGTTCGTGAAGACGACGATCGAGGGGCGCCTCTTGACCTCCGCCACGAGCTCCGCGATCAACTCGCGCCCCTTGCGCCCTTTCGGATACATCGCGCCGAACGTTCCCACCCAGCCGCCGAGCTCCTGCTCGCGCTCGATGAGGTAGACGCCGAGGCCGATGTCCGCGAGGCCGATCGCCGCGCGCAGGCCGGCGATGCCGCCGCCGACCACCATGGTCTTGGGCGTCGTCTCGACCTCCATCGGGTCGAGCGGAGCAGAAAGCCTTGTCTTGGCGATGCCGGCCTTGACGAGCTGGATCGCCTTGCGCGTGGCGCCTACGGGGTCGTCGGTGTGCGCCCAGGAGTCCTGCTCGCGGATGTTCACCTGGGTGTACTGGTAGGGGTTCATACCGGCCCGCTTCGCCACGCCGCGGAACGTAAACGTGTGCAGCTTGGGCGAGCAGGACGCCACGACGAGGCCGTCCAGGTTCCGCTCCTTGATCGCCTGCACCATGTCGGACTGGGTGGCGTCGGCACAGGCGAAGACCGTGGTCTCGGCCACCACGACGTCCGGTTCGTCCTTGACGGCCTCGCGCACCGCCGCGACGTCGACGTAGTCCGAGATGTTGCCGCCGCAGTGGCAGATGAAGACGCCGATGCGCCGTTCGCTCATACTGGCACCTTCTTCGCGCTTGCCTGTTCGAGATGGGCCGCAGCCTGCCCGGCGGCGGAACCCGCGTGCAGGATCGTGTCGACGATGTCCTTGGCCCCGGAGGCCGCGCCTGCCACGAAGACGCCGGGGATGTTGGTCTCACCGGGGCTGAGGTCGTCGTTCCTCTCCTCGACGAAGAAGTAGTCGTCGAGGCTGAGCTGCTCGCCCACGAAGAGCTTCTCCGCTTCGCGGCTCGGCAGCACGCCGACCGAGAGCACCACGAGGTCGTACTCCGCCTCCACGACCTCGCCGCCATGGTCGATGTCCTCGTAACGCAGGATCAGGTTGCCGTTCTCCTTCTCGGTGATCTTGGCCACCCGTCCCTTGATGTAGACCGCACCCATCGCCTTCGCCTGCTCGTAGAACTCCTCGTATCGCTTGCCGGCCGCGCGCACGTCCATGTAGTGCACCGCGACATCGGCGAGCGGCAGGGCGCCCATGATCAGCTGGTTCTGCTTCGCGGTGTACATGCAGCAGATCTTCGAGCAGAGCGGGTTCCCCACCGTCTTGTCGCGCGAGCCGACGCAGGAGACGTAGGCGATGCGGTCCGGCACCTTGCCGTCGCCCGGCCGCAGCACCGTGTTGAACGGACGCGTCGGCGCGAGCAGGCGGTCCATCTGCGTCGCGGTGATGACGTTCGGGTACCTGCCGAAGCCGTAGTCCGGCTTGAGCTCCGGGTTGAACAGCTTGAAGCCCGTCGACACGACGACCGCGCCGACCTCCACGTCGAACTCGTGCTCGTGCATGTTGAGGTTGATCGCGTTCGGAGGACAGGCGGCAACGCAACTCCCGCACTCCGAGCAGACGCCGCAGTCGAGGCACCCCCCCGCACCGCGCAGGGCCTCCTCCTCGCTGAGCGGCGGCTCGAGCTCCAGGAAGTCGCGCGGCACCGCCGTGTGCTGGATCTCGGCCCGCACCGGGTCGCGGCGGGTGAACTGCTGCTGGCGCGCCAGGACCAGGGACTTTGGGACGGCGGGAAGTCGGTCGTCGAACGGCTCGAAGCCCGACATCTCGAGACCCTGCAAGAAGCGGTCGATCATGAAGGCCGCGCGGCGGCCCTGGCCGACGGCGCGGGCGATGTCCGAAGGGCCGAGCGCCACGTCGCCCGCCGCGAAGAGGTACGGGACCTCGCTCTGCAGCGTCCTCGGGTTCACCGCGATGCGGCGTCCGGGCGCGACGGTGACGAGCTTCGAGAAGGTGGAAGGATCCGGCGCCATGCCGATCGCCGCGATGACGGCGTCGCAGGGGATGACGAACTCGCTGTGGGCGATCGGCTCCGGGCGCCGGCGTCCAGAGGCGTCGGGCTGACCAAGCTGCATGCGCTGGCAGCGCAGGCCCGCTACCCGCCCTGCCGCATCGCCGATCACCTCGACGGGTGCCACGAGGAAGCGCAGCTGCGCGCCCTCCGCCTCGGCGTCCTCCACCTCCGCCTTGTGCGCGGGCATCTCGTCGCGGCCTCGCCGATAGGCGACGACGCTCTCGGCGGCGCCGAGCCGGCGCGCGGTGCGCGCGGCGTCCATCGCCACGTTGCCGCCGCCCACGATCACGACCCGTTTGCCCTCGAGGTCCGGCACGGCGCCGCGGCGCACATCGCGCAGGAAATCGAGGCCGCCCACGACGCCCTGGAGCTCTTCACCGGGCACGCCCATGCTCGTCGAGAGCGGCGTGCCGGTCGCCAGCAGGACGGCGTCGTATCCCTCGCGCTGCAGA
>JAJYTV010000259.1 GCA_021792885.1 Bacillota bacterium | reverse complement strand
AAAAATGGATCACAGCGATCAAGGACGCGATCGGCAAGGAGCCGCTAAAGACGATCCCGGAAGTGGAGCCGCTCGGGCCGCAGAAGCTGCTCGACGCGGTCGTGATCTGCCCGTGCACCGGATCGACGCTCGCGCGCCTCGCGAACGCGATCACAGACAGAGCCGTGCGGACACCACTATGGCTTAGAATTCAGCGCAGATCCGCACTCGACAAGGGACAATGCGCCTGTCCCAACTGACGTGACCGACCGAAATTGCTGTATTGCAGGACCCTACGGCGGCATGTACACCCGCAGGCCGGTGAGTCATTGCCCAATGGACCTTGTCATTGCCCACCGCTCGGAGTGGGACCACTTCCGCCAAGCTGCTGGAGCCATCGCGCGACCGGATTGATCCCGGCCTGGACCTCTTGGACCGTCAACGGTGCCGGGATCGTGGGCATTAGTGCCGCAGCGCTCGCCTGGAGTCCGGTCGCATGGAAGTAGCGGGTGGAGACTTGGCCGACGATGGTGCTTCCGCCCGTGACGAAGGGGTCGATCTCACCGACGGCGCTGGGCGCCAGTCCCGTCGGTTGCCCGACGGTCACGGCAAGGCCATTGGCATACAAGGCATCGGCCACCCAAACTGCGGAACTGAACGTGCTCGGCGAGGTTAGGACGAATACCCGGCCGCGAAAAAGTGTGGCGCTGGCGGGCGACGTGGACAACCTCCCGCCGAAGGCGGTCAGCGTGCCGTGGGTTCTGATGTGCTGCAGGATGGGGAATATCACTCCCGAATTGCCGCCGGGGTTCTCTTGCAGATCGATGACGATGCGCGGCACGTGTTGAGACGTGACCGCCTGAAAGAACTGGTCGACTGCCTGCTGGTAAGCAGGTGAATCCCAGCAAAGACGGAGCCAAAAGACAGCGTAGTTTCTCGAAGGTGCGACGTGCCACGCATACGGAGCGGAAGTATAGGAGAGGCCAGGGGGGCGCGAAAGGCGTCGAGGAAGGCCTCATAGGCTCGGTTGTAGACACGCGCCAGCCGAGCAGCCGGTTCGCGCTCGAGTGAAAGATTGACACTGTAGGCCTGCCCGTCTGCGCGTCGCAGCGTGAGCGGTACCTCGTCATCGGAGGAGACAACGCCGAGCCAGTGCAGGAAATAGCCCAACGTCAGATCCTGCGCACCATTCCACCGTACCCAATACCGGTTGCCCGAGATCAGACGGCTCAAACGCTCTTGTAGAGCGGGGATCGTCAGTTTGCCCACGCGAACTACTCTGTCGCCAAGGTGAACCGATGGGGGACTGCCTGCCATCGGCATCGCGATGAGGCCGTTGGCAGTCCAATAGAAACCAAGCGGGATGAAGGTTGGCTGCATCGCGCCAGAGTAGTGGTACCAGTGATAGCCTGGATACGCTGCGCGGATAACGCGGTCCAGGAGTGCTTGGTGTGGCGTGAGGATGGGCGGAGTAGCTTGCGTGTGTGGGTCGTGGAACCACGTGGCCAGGTCGTTTGCCAAGAGCCAGTATTGCCAGTTCGGCATCGACGGGGAGACTGTTGCGAGGATGCGCTCAGCGTAGGCCATGTAGGCTGCCCTCACGGCGGTATTTCGCAGGGCAGGATGATTGCGCAGTAGGATTCGAGCTTCCTGGGTGAGGGCCGTCTCTCTGGGCGAACTTGGTACACGCGCCTGTACGAACAATGGCGTCGCGGCGAGGATAGCTGCCACTGCTACAGCAGCGCACGTTGCGAGGAGACGCGAACGCTGGGGAGGCATGCCGACACTTCCTTTTCTAGCCAATAGCGTAATCCCCGTGTCGCGCAATGTCGACAGCGCACTGATGATTGTCGCGGGGGGGGCGATCACCGTGCTGCCACGCGACGCATACGATGCGGCTGACCTTGCAGGGTGGCACCCTGACCACAGGAGGAACCTATCATGCGCCTTTCCGGCAAGACCATCGGCTTCGCGCTGTCCGGCTCGCACTGCACGCTCGAGGAAGCGATCGACCCCATCCTGCGCCTCAAGGAAGAGGGCGCGGACATCGTCCCGATCGTCTCGAACTCCATCCTGACGACAGAGACGCGCTTCGGCACGCCGGAGAAGTGGCTTGCGGCGATCCGGGAGGCAACGGGCAGGGAGCCCCTTAAGAGCATCCCGGAGGTGGAGCCACTGGGGCCGCAGAAACTCGTCGACGCGGTCGTGATCTGCCCCTGCACCGGAACCACCATGGCCAAGCTTGCGAATGCGATCTCCGACAGTCCCGTGCTGATGGCGGCGAAGGCTCAACTGCGCAACGGACGGCCCGTTGTCCTGTCGATCACCTCGAACGACATTCTCGGCCTCAATGCTCGCAACCTCGGTACGCTGCTGGCGACCAAGAACGTCTACTTCGTGCCCTTCGGGCAGGATAATCCCTCGGCCAAACCGAACTCGGTCGCCGCCGATCTCAGCCGTTTGCCGGATGCAGTCGTCGCCGCCCTGGAGGGCAGGCAGCTGCAGCCGCTGCTGATCGGACGCTAACGAGACGGAGGGTGCGCTTTGCAAAAGGCCAATGTCGTGATCGTCGGCGCGCCGGGCCTCGTTGGCCTGCAGATCGCGCGCGTGCTCGAAGACCATCGTGATCGGTTCCCCGTCGGCGAAGTCCGTCTTGTCGCCAGCGGCCGATCCGCCGGGCAGCAGCTCACTGTGCTCGGGGAGTCGCGGCCGGTCGAAGCCCTCACGGAAGACGCCTTTCAGGGCATGGACTTCGCGTTCTTCGCGACGCCGAACGACGTCTCGGCGAAGTTCGCGCCCATCGCGGCCGCCGCAGGCGCCCTTGCGATCGACAAGTCAAGTCATTTCCGCATGCAGGACGGCGTGCCCCTCGTCGTGCCCGAGGTGAACCCGCAGGCCATCACGCCAGAGACGAGGATCATCGCGAGCCCCAACTGCTCGACCATCCAGCTGGTCATGGCACTGCAGCCGCTCGAACGGGAAGTGGGCATCCGCCGCGTCATCGTCAGCACCTACCAGTCGGTTTCCGGCAGCGGGCGCGAGGCGCTCGAGGGCCTGGAGGCCGAGGCCAGGGCCTACGCGGCGGACGAGGAGATCGCTCCGCAGGCGTACGCCCAGCCGATCCACATGAACGTGCTCGCGCAGTGCGACGCATTCCTTCCCGACGGATTCACGAAGGAGGAGCATAAGCTCCGCCAGGAGACGCGCAAGATCCTCTCCCGGCCCGACCTCTCGCTCGCCGCGACCGCGGTGCGGGTTCCGGTGCGGGTCGGACACTCCGAGGCCGTGACGCTGGAACTCACGCGTCCGCTGGATGCGGCGCAGGCGCGCCGCCTGCTCGCCGCGCAGCCTGGCGTGCAGCTCGTCGACGACCCTGCGCACGATCTCTACCCGACCGCCCGCATGGCCGAAGGCATCGACGACGTGCTCGTCGGCCGCGTGCGGCAGGACCCCGACGCGCCGGACGTCCTGCACCTCTTCGTCGTCGCCGACAACTTGCGCAAGGGGGCGGCGACGAACGCCGTCCAGATCGCGGAGGCGGTATGGCAGACCCGGCAGTAATCGTCCAGAAGTTCGGCGGAACCTCCGTCGCGACCCGGGAGCGGCGCTCGCGCGTCGCGGAGATCGTGCAGCGCAGCCTCGCGGAGGGCATGCGTCCGATCGTGGTCGTCTCCGCGCCCGGGCGGATCGGCGACGCCTACGCGACGGACACCCTCCTGCGGCTCATGGCCGAGGAAGGCGGCAGCGTACCCGCGCGCGAGAGCGACCTCCTGATCGCCTGCGGCGAGATCATCTCGGCCGTACTGACCGCCGCGCAGCTGCGCGGGCAGGGCGTTGCCGCCCGCGCCCTCA
>JAJYTV010000258.1 GCA_021792885.1 Bacillota bacterium | reverse complement strand
CCGCGATGGCAGGCATGCGATCGCCTCCTGTAGTGGGTCCCTGAAGGCCGCGCCAAGGATAGCAGAGGGTCCATGCAGTGTCAAACTCCGGTACGGCCCGCTGTCGCCTGCACTGCCCGCCGGACGGGAGCGCCTGGGCATTTGCGCCAGATCGTGCGCAGCATCACATGTGACGCGGCGCACCCCCTGGCCATGCCTCTTGCCGCGCCCCGCCCTATCGCGCTTCCTGGCGGTCGAAGCCGTCGAAGCGGCCGAACTCCTTGTGGAAGTGCAGCGTCACCCGCCCGGTCGGGCCGTTGCGCTGCTTCGCGATGTTGATCTGCGCCGTGTTCAGCTGCTCGGGCGGCAGGTCCGCGTTGTAGTAGTCCTCGCGGTAGATGAAGGCGACGATGTCCGCGTCCTGCTCGATCGCCCCCGATTCGCGCAGGTCGGAGAGCATCGGCTGCTTGTCCTGGCGCGACTCGACCGCGCGGGAGAGCTGCGAGAGCGCTACGACCGGCACGCTCAGCTCGCGGGCCAGCGCCTTCAGCGAGCGGGAGATCGCGGAGATCTCCTGCTGGCGGTTCTCGTGGCGGCCTCTGGCCTCCATCAGCTGCAGGTAGTCGATCACGATCAGGCCGATGTGGTGCTCCGCCTTCATGCGGCGCGCGCGCGCGCGCAGGTCGAGGGCGGTGAGCCCTGGCGCGTCGTCGATCAGGATCTGCGCTGCCGAAAGCCTGTCCACGGCGATCGCGAAGTTCTTCCAGTCGGCCTCGCTCATCTTGCCGGTGCGCAGGTTGTTCTGGTTGATGAACCCCTCCGCGCACACAAGGCGCAGGGCGAGCTGCTCGCGCGACATCTCGAGGGAGAAGATCGCCGACGGCACGCCGGCCATCGCCGCGTTGCGCGCTACGTTCAGCGCGAAGGCGGTCTTGCCCATCGAGGGGCGCGCCGCGATGATGATCAGATCCGCGGGCTGCAATCCCGCCGTGAGATCGTCGAACTCGCCGAAGCCGGTGCGCACGCCGGTCACGCCGCCGCCTTCGCGGTAGACCGTATCGACCTTGGCGATCGCCTCGATCAGCACGTCCTTGAGCGGTGAGTAGCTGCGCGTCGAGCGGCTTTGCGCGATCTGGAAGATGCGCTGCTCCGCCTCGTCCAACAGCTCGTCCGCGGCGATCTGGGGATCGAAGCCGCGCGCGACGATGTCCGTGCCGGCCCGGATCACCTGGCGCGCGAGCGAGCGGTCGCGCACCATCTGCGCGTAGCGCTCGACGTGGGCGGCCGTCGGCACGCCCGAGGCGAGCTGGGTCAAATAGGCGGCGCCGCCGACCGCTTCGAGGCGCCCTTGCTTGCCGAGCTCGGACGAGAGCGTGACGAGGTCGACCGGCTCGGAGCGTTCGAACAGCAGCAGCATCGCCTCGTAGATCGCGCGGTGCGCGTCGCGGTAGAAGTCCTCCGGCACGAGCAGCGTGAGGGCGCGCGGGATCGCCTCGGACTCGATCAGCATCGCGCCGAGGACGCTGCGCTCCGCCTCGAGACTCTGCGGCGGAAGCCTGCCGATCTGGTTCTCCGGTGTCGCCACGGCTACTCCTGGTGCACTTCGACGACAAGCTTCGCCGTCACGCGGGCGTGCGGGCGAACCTCGACGACGTGCTCTCCGAGGGTGCGGATCGGAGACTTCAGCTCGATGCGGCGGCGGTCGACCTCGATGCCCAGTGCGGCGAGCGCGTCGGCCAGGTGCTGCGCCGTGATGGAGCCGAAGGGCTTGCCGTTCTCGCCCACCCGCAGGCGCAGCTGCAGGCGCGTGTGCGCAATCCGCGCCGCGAGTTCGCGCGCCTCCTGCTCCTGGCGGTCGAGCTTCTCCTGGGTCTTGCGCCGCTCCGCCTCGACCTGCTTCATCTTCCCGGCGGACGTGTCCTCCGCGAGCCCCCGCGGGAACAGGAAGTTGCGCGCGTAGCCGTCCGCGACGCGCACCACTTCCCCACGCTTGCCGAGTCCCTTGACGTCTTCCCGCAAGATCACCTGCATGCCCTCGCCGCCGCGCGGCGGCCTGCCCTCCTTACGTCGTGGTGCCGCGGATGCGGCGCAGATCCGTGATGTTGTCGAGCACCCCGACCCAGACGGGGATGAGGGAGAAGGGCGGCGTCACGAACATCAGGACCAAGATCAGCACCCGCAGGAAGGGTGCGACGCGCATGCGCGCGATGAGAAAGTTCACAACCGCAAGGCCGAAGACCTCCAAGGGGATCTGGGTCCAGATCTCGGCGTACGCCGCCCAGTTCTGCGACATGGTCGAGGCCTGTGCCAGCGAGAGCGCCTCCTGCAGGCCGAGGAGCACGAGGAAGAGCGGCGCGAGCCACGTGGGCGCCTGCCAGAGGGAGAACGGCGCCAAGGGGCCGAGCTGGCGGCCGCGCGCTCCGAGCAGCCACCGGCTGAAGTAGAAGGCCTCGAGGGCGACGCCGCCCGCATAGAGGGGCAGGAAGGCCGGCACGAGGGTCTGGGCCTGCGCGACCACCTGGCGCGCCTGGCGCGCCGTCATCCCGAAGAGCTGCTCGATGTCGCGCGGGGAGAACTGCAGCGGCGTCCCGCCGAGGCGCGGCGGCAGGAGAACGAGTCCGACGAGCGCCGCGAGCGCCAGCGCGACCGCCCCGTAGAGCCACGGGGCAGTGCTTTGACGACGCAGCCCGAGCCCGAGCAGCGCGCCGGCCACGAACAGCGCGACCGCCGGCACGCTGAGCTCCGCACCCAGCAGCGCGACGCCGAACATGCCGGCCGCGGCGGCCACCGCCGCCTCCCAGGCGCCTCCCTCGTAGGCGACGACCGCGATCGGGGCGAGGGCAACGCCCCCGAGGAGGAGCGGCAGCCCGATCGTGTAGCCGACCGCTGCGAGCGCCCCCCAGCCGATCCAGGCGATGACCCTCGGCACACCCGGCCGGCGCTCAACCATTGGCGCCCTCGTCGAAGTGCTGCTGCAGCGCGCTGAGGTCGCCGTACGAGCGTTCCAGCTCATGGCCCTCGAGGGCCAGTTCGCGCGCGCGCATCGCGGCGCGCAGTTCGAGCTGCGCGAAGGATACCCCGAGCCGCCGGCCGAGCACGTACGTGGTCAGGAGGATGGAAGACAGCGCGTCGGCGATCGCGTCCTGCGAGCCGAGCGCCGTTGCCTTGAAGAGTGCAGCGACGCCTCCGACGAGCTCGGCCTTCAGCCAGTCGAGCACCTTCAGATGGCGTGCGAGCGTACGGTCTGCGCCGAACGGTGGCACGGTCGGTCACCCTTTCTGCCACTGCTTTCGGCAGGGGCGCCGCGCCCTCCTCCATGGACGGTGGCCCGGAGGGCGCGCGTTCGCAGGTTAGGTTGCTCGACAAGACCGCTCGGAATGGGACCTCCCAAGCAGCAATGGACCCCCAGGACAGCGCATGCCCCTGGGGGCGCAGCCCCTCGACCTCTCTCAGTTGGCCGTCGCGACAGCTCCGAAGACAAAGTTCGTGACCGTCTCGTGGACGAACGTATTGCCCTTCAGCGTCGTGCCATGGATCTGCGCGCCGTGCACGCCGGCCGGGGTGTGCGGGGGCAGGGGCTCGGCGACGACGGCGATGCCGGTGGGGCTCTTCGGCCCGTGGCCGCCGGCGGCAGACGGGTCGGGGCCGTTGCCGACCAGGATGTTGCCCTGTATGTTCGTGCCCGACACCATGTCGAACGGCGCGCTCGCATGGACGATGACGCCGGCGATGGTGTTCGAGACCACGGTGTTGTTGAAGACGTCGTCGTCCTGCGCGATGGCGTGCGGCGCGTTCGTCGCGACGACGATGCCTGCGACGTTCTTCGCGACGAAGTTGCCCTCCACGACGTTGTTCGA
>JAJYTV010000257.1 GCA_021792885.1 Bacillota bacterium | reverse complement strand
TACGGCGAAGTCGTGCCGTCCCAATGCGAGACCGGAGGCCTGCTGCCCTGTCCGCCGGGACCGATGCCTTTGCCGTGCGACCCCTGAGAAACCTACGCGCGAGAGGGCCCGGACAGCACTGTCCGGGCCCTTCGCTACGTCAGCCTGCCGAACCGGCACGCGCTGCGCGCTTCATTCAGGGGAAGGAGACACTCGGTCCGGTAAACTGCCAGGGATGGAAGGCAACCGGGCGGCTTGACGCAGCCTTGGCGGCGAGGGCGTTGCCGTCTGCGGGTCCCTGCGGTACCGGCGGACCGGGCGGCGTCGGAACGACATTCGGCGCCCTGAGGAAGGTGACGATCGGCAAAACGTCGGCCGGTCCAACCGCAGGGGCATACGAAGGTATGCCCGACGCCCGGTCCAGCGTCGGTCTTTGGAACGCAAGCCCATGACCCCATGGCCGAGGGAACTGGGAAGTGAACCCCGGTAGCCGCGAGATCACCACGGTCACCTGGGGCCTGGAAGGCGGCGTTGCAGGCAAAGGCGGCGGAGGAGCGGCGACCGCCTCTGCCAACGGACCCGTCGCTTCGTCTTGCGGCTCCCCTGGCGGCGCATCGCCAGCAACCGCCTGAGCCACCCTCGCGACGGACTGCGGCTCTTCCCGCGCTTGCGGTGAGAGGTCGTCGCGCTCTACGGCGGTCGCGTCGCTCGTCGCCAAGAGCGGTGCAGGACCGGGTTCGGGCGCGTCTGCGGGCAGCGGGCTAGGGGGCTTTGGATCGAGTCGGTCCACTACGCTGCGAAGCAACTTGGCGGTCAATCTCCGCATTGTGACGGCTCCTTTCGGTGTCCGCGCGCACCTACCGGCGTGCACCTATGGTATGTGAACCGCCACGCGGAGGGTGCAACAAAGCGGGGCCGGCCTGCCGCTCCGGCCCGCCTTGCCGTCCTGTCAGACCACCAGTTGCAGGATGAGGCTATCCTCGACGCGCTCGCCGCCGCACGCGAGGTACAGGCGCACTGCGGACGGATCCTCGAGCGGCGGTGCCGTCGTGTGCATGTGCACGCGCTCGCTGCGTTGCCGCTGCAGCTGCTGCAGGGCGGTGAGCAGGAGGTGGCGACCGATTCCCTGCTCGCGGTCGCCGGGGCGGACGAGCACGCCGAACGTGGAGAAGTCGCCCGGCATGGTTTCCGGATTCCCGTAGCTCGTGAAACCGATCAGGGCGCCTTCCGCTCCGCGTGCGGCGTAGAATCGCTCACCGCGCGGCGATTCGAACAGCCGCGCGAAGTTGCGTCGTGCGGCGACATCGCCGCCCCAGCGCTCGAACAGCCAGTCCCAGGTACCGCGGTACGCGTCGACGGCCAGCCGCGCGTACTCGTCTGGGTCGGGGACCTCTTCCGCGACGCGGATCCCTTCCGGCGGGTCGCCGGGCTCCGGCGCCGGCAACTGCCACACGATGTGCACGACGCGGCGATATCCCTCGAAGCCGAGCTCGGCCAGCGTCGCACCGAGCGCGCTTTGGAGCGCGACGGCGGCTTCGACCGTGTGCGCGCCGCGGCCTTGCGCGATGCGCGTGAGTTCGGAAGCGAGCGGGCGGATCGCGTTCGCGTCGCCGCACACATCCGTCATCAGCGCGTGCCCCGAAAGGCTCGAGTAGCAGAGCCGGATGGCCGCTTCGACTGTGCCGCCGCGCTCGGCAAGCCAGGTTTCCGAGGAAGGATAAACGAAGAGGTCGGCTTCGGTCAGCTTGCGCGGAGGGTCGAGGATGACGCCGAACGCCGACAGCGCATCGACGTCGGTCGCTTGCGCTGGGCGCAGGACGTACGGCATGAACGAACCCCCTTCTGGCCGGATACGAAAATACTTCGCCATCTGGCGCCCGGGTCCTTGGAGGACGGCCGGATGGAACACGAACGCCGCAGGAACCACGTAGCAACTGTCGAAGGCGGATCACGGAATCGCTTGGAGGGATGCCCTTTGCCAGAACTCATCCCGCGACCGGACCTGCTTTCGGCGAAGCGAGTGCTTGCGGTACAGCCCCACCCCGACGACAACGAAATCGGTGCGGGAGCGACGATCGCGCGCCTTGCGGCGCAGGGCACGGTGATCCGCTACGTGACCGTGACCGACGGCCGCCTGGGGACTGCGGATCCGGCCATCTCACAGGATGCCCTTGCAGCCCGCCGCCACGGCGAAGCCGAACGCGCCGCTGCGATCTTGGGCGTGCAGGAGCACCGCCACCTTGGCCGGCGCGACCTCCTCGACACGGCACTGCCCGGATTGCGCGAGGCGATCTTGGAAGAGGTCGCGGCCTTTCGCCCGGACTTCGTCCTGACCTGCGATCCGTGGCTGCCGTACGAAGCGCACCCAGACCACCGCAACGTCGGCCTCGCCGTCAGCGAGGCAGTCTCGTTCCTAGGCTTCCCGCATGTGCCCGGCGCGCCCCAGGAGGCGCCGCCCCAGCCGATGGTCGCCTTCTACGGTACGGCGCGGCCCAACGCGCAGATCCCTGGCGGACCTTACTGGGAGCGCAAGTGGCAGGCGATCGCGGCGCACGAAACCCAGTTCGCCGAGCACTTCCTGCCGCTGATGCGCGCCTTCTTCGAGGCCCGGGCCGTGGGGGAGGACGGGTTCTTCGAGGCGTTCAAGGTGCTGCACCCGATCTACCTGCACTTCAACCCGGGAGCGGTCGACGCATGAAGATCGCGGTGATCGGCGCAGGCAGCTCCTACACGCCGGAACTCGTCGAAGGGATCCTCTCGGCACCGCTGCCGATCGACGAGGTGTGTCTCGTAGACCTCCCGGAAGGGCGCGAGCGCCTCGACACGATCGCGGGGCTGTCGCGCCGCATGGCCCGCAAGGCGGGCCGCGCGGTGCGGTTCGAGGCGACGGAGGACCGGCTTTCGGCGATCGAGGGCGCCGCCTTCGTGCTGAACCAGTTCCGGGTCGGTCTGCTGCGCATGCGCGGGCTCGATGAGCGGCTGCCGCTGCGCCACGGGGTCGTCGGGCAGGAAACGACGGGCCCGGGCGGCTTCGCGAACGCCATGCGCACCATCCCGGTCGTGCGGGCGATCGCGGAGGAGGTCGAGCAACACGCCCCGGGCGCGTGGCTGCTCAACTTCACGAACCCGGCCGGCCTCGTGACGCAGGCGCTCTCGGACCTCGGCTACCGCCGCGCCGTCGGGCTCTGCAACATCCCGCGCATCACCGAGCGCCTGGTGGCAAAGGGGGCGGGCGTGGAGCAGGAGGCGGTCCGCGTCTCCGCCTTCGGCCTCAACCACCTCACGGGCATGCGCATCGAGGTCGGCGGGCAGGACGTGACGCCGCTCGTGCTCGCGAGCGGGGCCGCCGAGGAGGAACTGCGCAAGGCCGCACCGGGAGCGAAGCCGCCTGCCGACTTCTTCCCGTCGCTCGGCTTCTTCCCGAACCCCTACCTCAACTATTTCTTCTTCTCGCGCGAGACCTACCGCCACGCGCTCGAAGACGCTCTCTCTCCTGAGGGCACGCGGGCACAGCGGGTCCAGTCGATCGAAGCGGCGCTCTTCGCGCGCTACCGCCAGGAGGACCTCGACGAGAAGCCGCCAGAGCTGCAGCAGCGCGGCGGCGCGTACTACTCGGAGGTGGCGGTCGACGCGATGGTCGCCCTTTGGGGGGACACGCCGCGCGAACTCGTGCTGAACGTGGAGAACCGGGGTGCGATCCCGGAACTGCCTGAGACGGCGGTGATCGAGCGCAACGCGCTCGTGGACCGCACCGGCATTCGCCCCGTTCCCTGCGAGATACCGATGCCGCACCTCCTGCGCGCGGTGGTGCAGGCGGTGAAGGAGTACGAACTCCTGACCGTCGAGGCTGCGCTCGAGG
>JAJYTV010000256.1 GCA_021792885.1 Bacillota bacterium | reverse complement strand
GTGCCCCGACCGCACCGGTCAGCGCTACGGGCACGCTCTAGCAGCACGACAGCAGGTCGCCGGCGGCGGGAGGCTCTCCCGCTGCCGGCGACTTGCATTCCCGGTCACCTGCTGGCCAGCGGCACCATCACCCGCCAGGGGCCCTGCACGATGACCTGCGGCGTAGCCATGGTGAGGGAAACCCACCAGTCCTGGGCCGGCACGCTGAACGTCATGGTACGCATGGCGCCGCCGCGCGAGAGCGTCCACTGCATCGCGCCCGGAGTCTGCCCGTTCACGGAGAAGAACCCGGGATCCGCCAGGGCCGCAGGCCCGAAACTGCTCAGCGTGAGGCGGATGCGGTTGTGGGCGAGGCGCTGCACCTTCGTGATCAGCACCTGCGCCGGTCCGACGACGAGGGATGTGCGCAGTGCGAGGCTGCCCTTCGGCGGCACGGGGACATTCACGGAGGCGGTGTCCTGGACGGAAAGGTTCACCGAAGGGACGACGACCCGCGCGGTCTGCACTCCTGCAGGCAGCGCAGGTGCGGAGTAGTTCTGGATCGGCCCGCCGAACCCGGGCACGGAGTGCAGCGTGATGCTGCGGCCCGCGCCCGAGAGCAGCAGCGGCTGGTTCCACTGCCCGTAGCCTTGGGCCAGTGTGCCTTGCGGCGTGCGCTTCGCGAGCACGGTGAAGAGCGCCTCCCCGCCATGGCGCGCCGCCTGGACCGCGAGGGTCACGCCATGTACCCGCGCCGACGGGAGCTTCGCCGCGGCGGGAAGGCTCGACGCCGCGACGAGCGGCAGCCGCACCCGCACTACCGGCTGCAGCGGCAGGACGAGCGTCACCGATCCCGTCCCCGCCTGCAGCGCGGGGAACTCAAAGCCCCCCGTGCCGACGTCCTCACTTCCGAGGCCAAAAGCCCAGGAACTCCCCGACGAGTGGTAGACGCGCCCTCTCGCGTCAAGGAGCCGCACGTCGCTCGTGCTGAGCTGCACGTCCGGGCCGACGATCGAGAAGAGGACCTGGGTGCCCGCGCGGTTCGCGAGGACGCCGGTCACATAGACCGTGTCGCCCGCCGCCTGGACCCGCACGGTGTGCGCGAGGGCCCGCTCGCCGACGGCCGGCTGCTGCAAGCCGAAGCCGGGGACGAAGCGCAAGAGCCCGTGCATGAATCCACTGCCCGCGGGTGTCGCAAGGGCGAGCGCGGCGACGGCGGCAGCGGCGGCCCAGGGCCACGTGCGTCGCCAGCGCAGGCTGCGCGGCTGCGGCGTGCCTTGGACGGAGCGCAGCACGCGGACGCGGATCCGCGCCTGCGCTGCCGCATCTGGCGCCGGTGCGTCCCGCAGCGCGATCGCGCTGAGGTCGTCCGGCAAGCCGATCGACTGCAGTCTCCTATCGAGCGCCACGCCCGCCACCTCCCGTCTCTTCGTCTCGTCTCCCAAGCAGCCCGCGCAGCGCCTGTCGCGCCCGCCAAAGCCGCATGTCGACCGCGCGGCGCGTCAGTCCGAGCGCCTTCGCAAGCGAGGTGATCTCCTCCTCGAGGAAGTAGCGCCGGTAGACGATCTCCCGGTCGAGCGGCGGGAGCTGCGCGAGCGCATCCTGCACTTTCTGCCGCTCCTCCTTCACCGCGAGCGCCTCGAAAGGGTCCGGCGGCCCGATCTCCCGCTTGAGGGGCAGCGGCCGCTCCCAGCGCCGGCTCTTGCGGGCGTGCTCGAGCGCCGCATACTTCGCGTGCATGAGAAGCCATGTGCGCAAGGGGGCGCGCCCGGGGTCGAAGCGCGAGGCGCCGTTCCACGCCGCCAAAAAGGCCTCCGACGCCGCCTCCTCGATCTCCTCGGGCGCGCTGACGGGCGGGAGCACGCGGGCGACGACGGCGTAGACGTCGCGCGTGTAGCGCCCTAGGAGCTCCGAGAGCGCGGCGGGGTCGCGGGCCAGAAGCCGATGCAGGAGCTGCTCTTCGTCCAGCGCCGGATCCCCTCCTTACCCTGACTACGCACCGAGGGCGGCGTTTCTCTCGCAAGAAGGAGTCTCCAGGATCTTCCGCGCGGCCCGCGAATTCCCGTGCAGGAGGTGTGCCCAATGGGCAGGGGGCATTTGGCGGCGCTGGCCGCCCTCGCTTCGATCCTCTTGGCCGGCTGCGGCACCGGGCAAGGCATGGCGTCCTTACCGCCCGGTGGCCACCTCGTCCGTCCCCCAAATACTCCTACGGTCTATGAAGGCCCTCTGGGCAGGCCATACAGAGGTAAGCTGCCGTTCCGGATGCTCTGGCCGACAGCGGAAGGCTACAACTGCAACCTCGCGATCTACTACCCGGGATCCAGCCAGACGAAGACATCCGTCATGACGCAGACCGACGGGCAAAGCACCGGCACGTCGACGGTGCAGATGCGCGTCACCGTCGAGACGTCGGTCAACGTCACCTGCTTCCCGACCGTGGGCAGCATGGGTCTCATCTTGGTGAAGGAAGCCTCGACGACGAATCTCACGACCGGCCTGCCCATCAAGGACATACACATCGTGCGACTGGGCAGCCGGGCTGCGCAGGAGGGCACCCTGGCCGCATCAGGCGGGGGAGCCGCGCTCCACGTCCTGATGCTCCGCCGGGGCAGCCTGCATATCGTCATCTCGGGCACGGCGCCCTGGTCCCAGTTGCAGGAGATCGCCCTCTCGCTGCACGCGTAGTTCTACCAGGCGTGCCAGACCTTTGGTGCGCCTTCGCCGGTCTCGATGACATAACAGTCCGGGTTCCGTAGCGCCCTCCACTCCGCGTAACCGAACTCGGGGTCGAAGGAGCGCAGGAGGAGCGCCATCAAATTGCCGTGCGTCACGGCGGCGGCCGTGGCGCACCCGCTCTCCTCCAGCTTGTGCAGCGCGTCCAGGCCGCGCGCCGTCGCCGCACGGCTCGTCTCGCCCCCCGGGAAGGACAGATCTGCATCCTCGAAGGTGCGGCGCAACGCCTCCTGCCAGTCTGGCAGCGACTGTACGCTAAGAACCCGCTCCGCGAGCCTCTGGTCGATGCGCACCGCAAGCCCGCGCCGCCGCGCGAAGGGTGCGATGCTCGCCCGCGCGCGCAGGTAGGGACTCGTCGCAATGGCGTCGATCCCCTTGTCCGCGAGAAAGTCTGCAAGGCGCTCCGCCTGCTCCTCGCCCTGCGGCGTCAAGGGAGCAGCAAGCTCCTGGCCGGCCGCTGCGCAGTGGCGCAGGAGGTAGATCTTCACGCGGGCTCCTGGGGAGTCTCCGGCTGCAAAAGGGCGATCGTTTCCTTGAGCGGCAGCGCGGGCACGACCCGCCCCTCCCGCCCAACCGTCGTCTCGGCCTGGGTCAGCGAGTTGAGGATCGCTTCCTCGGTCGCCTCCACCACGGCATGGAAGGCGCCGGTCGCGAGCCTCCCGCCGTCGTTGTAGGCCGGACGCACCGCGTCGGCGGTGGAGAAGGCGATCGCGATGTCCCCGCTGCCGTGTGACGCGACGGAGCCGACGCGCGCAAGGCCGAACGCCGTGCGCACGGCAAGGCGGCGCAGCGCGAGCGCATCCCAGGGGAGGTCCGTCGCGACGACCATGATGATCGACCCGTCCTGCGGCAGGAAGTCGTCCGGATGCAGGTGGCGCCCGACCGGCACTCCGAGGATCGTGAGGTCCTCTGCACTGCCGAAGTTCGAGAGCACCAGCACACCGACCGTGTGGTCGCTACCCGGGACGCGCCGCGAGGCCGTGCCGATCCCGCCCTTGAAGCCGCAGCAGCGCATGCCGGTGCCCGCGCCGACCGCGCCCTCGGGGACCCGCCCCCCGGTCGCGTTCTCGATCGCCGCGATCGCATGGCGCGGGCGCACCGGCATCTCGCGCATGTCGTTCAGATAGCCGTCGTTGCACTCGCCA
>JAJYTV010000255.1 GCA_021792885.1 Bacillota bacterium | reverse complement strand
CGCCGTCCTGCTCTGGCGCGCCGGGAGCGCTTTACAAGCGGGCGCCGAGCCCGTATAATCCCCGCGAAGCGACGATGAGGGAGAGAGTACCGCCCGAGGGCCGCCGCCCAGGGACGGACGCCGAGACTGCAAGCGTCCGCGGCAGGCAGGGTGCGGGAAGTTCACTCCGGAGTTCCGCCCTGAACCAGGAGTAGGGGCGGCGGCGGCCCACCGTGAGCGGGGCGGCCGGGTGCTTGCCCGGAGCAAGTGGGGCGCATGCCCAAACGGCGGTGGTACCGCGGAGTCTTGCCGACTTCGTCCCCGGTGGGGATGAAGTCTTGTTGTTTGCTGGCGGAAAGGGTGAGTGGCGATGCAGGACGTCGAGTCGCTCCGCCGGGAGGCGCTCGCCGCGGTGGCGGCGGCGCAGGACGAGGCGGCGCTCGAGCAGGCGCGCGTCGAGTGGCTGGGGCGCAAGGGGCCGATCATGGAGGCGCTGCGCGGCATCAAGGACGCGGCGCCCGACGAGCGCCGCGCGCTCGGCCTCAGGCTGAACGAGCTTCGCGACGCGCTGGAGTCCGCCCTTGCGGAGCGTCAGGCGGCGCTGCGGGGGGATGCCCTCGCGGAGCGCCTCCAAGCCGAGGCACTCGACGTCACGCTGCCCGGCCGCCCGCGCGAGCGCGGCGGTCCACACCCCTTGCAGCTCGCCCAGGACGCGCTCGTCGACGCGCTGCACGCACTCGGCTTCCGGCTCGCTGAGGGACCCGAGGTGGAGAGCGAGACGCTGAACTTCGAGGCCCTCAACATCCCCGCGGACCATCCTGCGCGCGAGATGCATGACACCTTCTTCGTCGCGGGACACCCGGGCTATGTGCTGCGCACCCACACGTCGCCGGTGCAGATCCGGGCCATGCGCGCCCACGCCCCCGAGCCGCTGCGCGTCATCACGATCGGCCGCGTCTACCGGCGCGACGACGACGTGACCCACTCGCCCGTCTTCCACCAGATGGAGGGGCTCGCGGTCGGAGAAGGCATCGGCATGCATCACCTCAAGGGGACGCTCTACGAGTTCTGCCGCGCGATCTTCGGCGAGGACGTGAAGATCCGCCTGCGGCCGAGCTACTTCCCGTTCACGGAGCCGTCGGCCGAGGTCGACATCGGCTGCGTCTTTTGCGGCGGGTCGGGCTGCAGGATCTGCAAGGGCACAGGCTTCATCGAGATCCTCGGCTCGGGCATGGTACACCCGCACGTGCTGCGCGAGGGCGGCTACGACCCTGCCGTGCATACGGGGTTCGCGTTCGGGGCCGGAGTCGAACGGATCGCGATGCTGCGCTACGGCATTGACGACGTGCGCCTCCTCTTCCAAAACGACCTGCGGCTCCTGCGCCAATTCTAGGGGGGTGTAGCATTGCGCATCTCGCATGCATGGCTTTCGGATCTGCTCGGCCCGCTGCCGCCCCCGGAGGACGTTGGGCGGATCCTGACCCAGCAGGGACTCGAGGTGGAGGGGATCGAGCACCTCGGCGCGGGGCTGGAGGGTGCCGTGGTCGCCGAGGTGAAGGAACTCTCCCCGGTCTCCGAGCGCCTCACGCGCGTCGTGCTCGGCACGGGCGACGGCGACGCGGTCTGCGTGACCGGCGCGAAGAACCTCGCCGTCTCGGACCGCGTTCCCTACGCACCGCCAGGGACGAGGCTCCCGGACGGGCGCACGCTCGAGACGGCGGAGTTCCACGGCGTCCTCTCGCACGGCATGCTCCTCTCCGCCGACGAGATCGGGATCGGCCAGGACCCGGGCGGTATCCTGGTCCTGCCGGACGACGCACCGATCGGGGCGGACGTCTCGAGCTACCTCGAACTCCCCGAAGCCGTCTACGAGATCGGGCTCACCCCGAGCTTCGCGCAGCACTGCCAGAGCGCGTACGGCATCGCCCGGGAGCTCGCGGCGCGGCTCGGCCGCACGGTGCCGGCGCTCGAGGCAAGGCGCCTGGGACCGCCGCCCGAGAGCGCACCCAAGGTCACGGTCGAGGAGGAGGAGATCTGCCCGCTCTACGTCGGGATCTGGCTCGTGCGCCGCAAGGACGCGGTGACGCCGCTCTTCATGCGACGGCGGCTTTGGACGTCGGGCATGCGCCCGATCTCGCCCGTCGTGGACCTGACGAACTACGTCATGCTGGAGATCGGGCAGCCCCTGCACCCATTCGCCGCGGAGAAGATTGCAGGCGGCATCCGCGTTCGGCGCGCCCTGGTCGGCGAGACGCTCGAGACGCTGGACGGGGTCCAGCGCAAGCTCGAGCCGGACGACATCGTCATTGCGGACGGGGAGGGGCCGGTCGCGCTGGCGGGCGTCATGGGGTCGGCGCGGGCGGAGGTGGACGCGGACACGAGTCGCGTCTTCCTTGAGGCGGCGCTCTTCGCGCCGAGCAGGATCGGACGAACCATGCGCCGGCTGGGATTGCGCAGCGAGGCGGCGCAGCGGTTCGCGCACGGCCTCGCGGCCGACCTGCCGCTGCGCGCAGCGGCGAGGCTGCGCGCGCTGGCGCCGGCGGTTGGGTGGGAGGTGCTGCCCGGCGGCATCGCCGTCGGCGAGGTCTTCCCGCCGCCTGCACCGATCGCCGTCGATGCGGGGTACGTGCGCACGCTGCTGGGAATGCAGCTCACACCGGAGGAGCAGGCTGCAGCGCTCCGGGGGTTTGGCTTCGCCGTCGAGGTGGCGGGAGAGAAACTCGCGGTGCAGCCGCCGCGTGATCGGATCGACGTTCGGGAAGCATGCGATGTAGCGGAAGAGGTGCTGCGCGGCGTGGGCATCGACCGGCTGGGACAGGAACTGCCCCCGCCCGCACCACCCGTCGCGGAACCGCCGCTCTACCGACTGCGCAGCGATGCCTTGCGGGCATTCGCGGCCCTTGGATACCGCGTCGCGGTGAGTTATTCTCTGGTCGACCCTTCGCTGCTTGCGATGCTCTCCAAGCCGGCCGAGGTGGAGATCGCGAATGCACTCAGCGTCGACCTGGGCGCGCTGCGCACCACCCTGATCACGGGCCTCTTGCAGGCGATCGCGCGCAACCAGGCGCGTGGCGTCGACGAGATTGCCCTCGTGGAAGCCGGCCGGGTGTTCCATCGCAGCCCCGCAGGGGTCACCGAACGGGAGTGCCTCGCCTTTGCGCTGTGCGGCGACCGCGTGCCGCTCAGCCGTTTCCCGCGCCATGAGGCCGACTTCTTCGACCTGAAGGGCGACCTCGAAGCTGCGCTCGCCGCGCTGAGAATTGGTGGCGCGCAAGTGCGGCCCGGCCAAGACCCCGCGTTCCACCCGGGGCGCCAGGCCGAGATCTATGTCGGGGAGCGGCAGCTGGGCGTCATCGGAGAACTGCACCCGCAGATCGCGCAGCGGCTCGGCATCGCCGGGCGCGCGTTTGCGGGCGAGATCTCGCTCGAGGAGGCGCTCGCCGCACGGGACGACCTCACCGCGAAACCGCTGCCGCGCTATCCAGCGCTCGTGCGCGATGTGGCACTGGTCGTGGACGAGGATCTCCCGTACAATGCGATGCGGCAGGAAGTACAGGAAACGCTCGGGGACCTCTTGGCGGCAGAAGCGCTGTTCGACGTTTTTGTGGGCGTGCCCGTGCCGCCGGGAAAGAAGAGCTTGGCGCTCCGGCTGACGCTGCAGCGTCCCGACCGGACGCTGACGGAGTCGGACGCCGAGCAGGCGCTCAGCCGCCTGCTGCAGCGGCTCGCCGACCGGTTCGGAGCGCGCCTGCGCTGAGGTGCCGTTCGTGGCCGGAAATGGTCGACCAGGAGGAGATACTGGTGTCGGATCAGACGAACCCTTTCCTCATCGTGCAGGGCCAGCTGCACCGCGCGGTGCAGAACCTGGGCCTCTCGGAGGACGTCTACGAGCTCTTC
>JAJYTV010000254.1 GCA_021792885.1 Bacillota bacterium | reverse complement strand
AGCTGCGCGCTCCCGCGGGCTCGCGATCCGGCTGCACGCCGACGAGCTGCGGCCGAGCGGCGGGGCGGAGCTCGCGGCGGAGCTCTCTGCGCGCTCTGCGGACCATCTGCTCGCCGCGACCGACGAGGGACTGCGGGCGATGGCAGGCGCAGGCGTGATCGCGGTGAACCTGCCGGGCACCGCCTTCTTCCTGCACGAGCAGCCGCTTTCGGCGGAGCGCCAGCGCGTTGCAGGTCTGCGCGCGGCGCTGGCGACAGACCAGAACCCCGGCTCCTCACCCACCTTCTCCATGCCGATGGTGCTCTCGCTCGCGATGCACGCGGCGGGCTTCCGACCCCAAGAGGCACTCCTTTCGGCGACGCGCAACGCCGCCGCCGCGCTCTCCCTCGAGGCCGAGCACGGGCAGCTCGCGGAGGGCTTCGCGGCGGACTTCCTGCTGCTCGAGGACAGCGACTACCGCGTGCTCTTCTACGCCTTCGGCATGAACCCGGTCGCGCAGGTCTTCGCCAGCGGCCGGCGGCTCGCACAAGATGGACGACTGACGGAGGAGATGCGCGCATGGATCGATTCCTAGAGGAACTCGCCGCCCCGACCCCGACCCCCGGCGGCGGCTCCGCTGCCTGCTACGTGGCGGCGACCGGCTGCGCGATCGTCGAGATGTGCGCAGGACTCGGCGAGAAGAAGGGCAAGGAGGGCGCGCAGGCGCTCGCGCAGGCCGCGAAGACGCTGCGCCGGCAGTTCACCGAGCAGGCCGTGCTCGACGGCGCCGCGTTCGACCAGGTGCTCGCGGCATACCGGCTGCCGAAAGAGAGCCCCCAGCGCCCTGGTGCGATCGCGACGGGGCTGCGTGCAGCCGCGCTCTCGCCGCTGCGCGCGCTGGAGCTCCTCAGCGACCTTGCGGACCTCACTGCGCGCGCGCAGGAGATCACGCCCCCCGCGGCCAAATCCGACTGGGAGAGCGCGGCGGTCTTCACCCGCGCCGCAGCCGACGTGGCTGCGCGCAACGTCCGCGTGAACCTCGACGGCGCGGCGGGCGCCGCAGAGCTCGAGGCGCAGCTCGCGGCGCGGCTAGAAGAGGTGGACCGCCGCCTGCCGAAGGTCTGAGACGGGGGAAGGCGCATGCCGGCTGACGGTGAGGGTGGTCTCTTCGACGATCGAAGCCAGGTCGAGGCGGCCATGCCGCTTGCGGCCCGCATGCGCCCGCGCGACTTTGGCGAGTTCATCGGGCAGGCGGCGGTTGTCGGCAGCGAGAGCGTGCTGCGCCGGGCGCTCGCCCGCGGCGACTCGCCCTCGCTGATCCTCTGGGGTCCGCCGGGGACGGGGAAGACGACGCTCGCGCGCCTGATCGCCGGAGCGCTGCGGGCGCGCTTCTCTGCGCTCTCCGCGGTCACCTCGGGGGTCGCGGACCTGCGCAAGGAGGTCGAGGAGGCCCAGCGCGCGCTGCGCCAGGACGGGCGCCGCACCGTCCTCTTTGTGGACGAGCTGCACCGCTTCAGCCGCGCGCAGCAGGACGCGATCCTGCCGCACGTCGAGGCCGGGACGGTGCGCTTCGTCGGTGCGACGACCGAGAATCCGAGCTTCTCTGTCAACAACGCCCTCCTGTCGCGCTGCCAGGTGGTGGCGCTGACCGCGCTCGACGACCCATCGATGGAGGAGATCCTCGACCGCGCGCTCACGGACGGTCAGCGGGGTCTCGGACGTCTCTCCTGCCGCCTGACGCCCGACGCGCGCGACGCGCTGATCCGCCACGCTGGCGGCGACGCCCGAACGGCGCTGAACGCGCTCGAACTCGCGGCCAGCGCCGCAGCGCCCGATGCGCAGGGCGAGCGGGAGATCGACGCGCAGGCCGTCCGCGAAGCCTACCTGCACCCGGCGCTGCGTCACGACCGACAGGGCGACCTGCATTACGACATCGCATCCGCGATGATCAAGAGCATCCGCGGCTCGGACGCCGACGCCGCGGTCTACTGGCTGGCGCGCCTTCTGGAGGCGGGAGACGATCCCCTCTTCGCGGCGCGCCGGCTCGTCATTTCCGCGTCCGAAGACATCGGCCTCGCCGACCCGCAGGCACTGCCGCTCGCCGTCGCCGCGATGCAGGCGACGCAGCAGGTGGGCCTTCCGGAGGCGCGGCTCATGCTCTCGGAGGCGACGCTCTACCTCGCGCTCGCCCCGAAGAGCAACTCGTCGCTGAGGGCCTACGACGCGGCGCAGGAGGACGTGCACCGCAGGCCGGGCGAGCCGGTGCCGCTGCACCTGCGCAACGCCGTGACGGGGCTCATGCGTTCGCAGGGGTACGGCAAGGGGTACCGTTACGCGCACGACGACCCGGACGGCGTCGTGGCACAGGAGTACCTGCCGCAGGCGCTGCGCTCCGCCCGCTACTACCATCCCCTGCCGCACGGCAGGGAGGCGGAGCTGGGCGAGCGCTGGCGGGAGGTGCGCCGGCGCATCCACCCTGGCGAGACGGGGGAGGAGGAGAGCTGATGGCGCTTGCTCTCGATCACATCGTGCAGATAGTGGCGGACCTCGGTGCCGCCCAGACTGCGCTCGGGGCCATGGGACTGCGCGCCGTGGCGGGCGGCCGCCACACGCAGTGGGGCACGCGCAACGCGGTCTGCCATCTCGGGCTGCCGTACATCGAACTCCTCGCCCTGGAAGATCGCCAGGTCGCGCGGACATCGCCGTTCGGCCGGGCGGTGCTCTCGGAAGCCGACCGGGGCGACGGGATCTGGCGCCTCGCGCTGCGGACCGGCGACATCGAGCGCTCTGCCCAGGCGGTGCGGGAGGCGGGCTTCCGGTGCGCGGGTCCGGAGCCCGGACGGCGCCAGAGGCCGGACGGTTCGATCGTGCAGTGGAGCCTCGCCTTCCCGGAGCTTCCGGACTCGGATCTCGCGACGCCTATGCTGATCGACTGGCACGAGCCAGACCGCAGGCGGCTTGCGAACCTGATCGGCCTGGGCATCGCCGAGCAGGCGCCGCGCGCGCTCATCGCCTGCGTCGCCGTCGCCTGCCGCGACCCGCAGGCGACGGCGGACTTCCTGCACCGTGCCCTCGGCCTCGCGGTGCAGGAGGTGACGACGCAGTCCTACGGGAGCGCATGGCGCGCCTCCCTGCGCGGCGGGGACATCGTCCTCTGCGGCGGACCGGGCGCGCCGCCTGCCGTGCAGGACGCCCTCGCACAGCGCGGGGAGCGTCCGTTCGCCGTCCACCTCCGGGCAGGGAGCGGCGACGCCGGTGGGGAAGTCCACCTGGGCGGGGCGCACTACACCTTCGCTTCGCTCTGAGGCCCGAGCAGAGAAAGGATGTCATTCGCCCTTGGCCACGCCGCGCAGGCTGACGCTGCAGGACCTCTACCGCGTGCACGTCCCGACGACTCCCGCGCTGAGCCCGGACGGGCGCTTCGCCGCCGTCGCGGTCTCGTCGTTCCTCGAGAAGGACAACGACCGCATGCAGAGCCTCTACCTCGTGTCGGTCGCCGGGGGCCCGGCGCACCGCCTGACCCGCGGCAAGGAGGGGGGCAGCGCGCCCGCCTTCTCGCCCGACGGCCGGCTGCTCGCGTTCCTCTCGACCCGGCCGGACGAGCCGGAGGTCGCCTCGCTGCGTCAGCCGGCGAAGAGCCAGGGAGGCGAGGAGAAAGCCGACAAGCCGAAGGACAAGGCACAGGTCTGGGCGCTCGACCTCTCGTTCGGCGGCGAGCCCCGCCAGCTGACGTTCGCGGAGGAGGGCGTCGAGTCGTTCCGCTGGTCGCCGGACGGCAGCGAGATCGTCTACGCCGCCCGCGCCCCGCTGCCCGGCGAGAAGGACTACCTCAAGGCGATCCGCGACGACGAGGGCCCGATCGTGCTGCGCCGCGTGCAGCACAAGCAGGACGGAGAGGGCTAC
>JAJYTV010000253.1 GCA_021792885.1 Bacillota bacterium | reverse complement strand
AAGAGGCCTTGCTAGCATAGGGAGATGGTGGCGATGACCTTCGCCGACTTGAAGGCTCAATACCCGATTGCCGAAGTGGTCGCGCGTTACGCGGATCTGAAGGCAAAGGGCAGCTACCTCATTGGGCGCTGCCCTTTCCACGACGACAGGGGGCGGCCGAACATGGCCGTGTTCCCCCGAACTAATACCTTCAAGTCAACCACCCCACGGCAAAAGCCGTGGACTTGCTAAGGCAAGTCCGAGGTTGACCAGCCCCAGCCGGGGTCTTCGGACCATCGGGCTACGTTATCCGAGTCACGACACCGGCGGTTGCGCGGCGGAGTCAACCGCCGGCCGCGAGGCGAGCCAGCCCGCCGCTCTGTCGTCCAGGGTCAAACAGGCATACGGGGTCGAAGCCAGCGCTCTGGACACGACAAGCCCGGATAACATCGGCGAGGCTCACTTTACCGGCCAGGGGTTCACGCCCCTGGCCGAGTTCTCTCCGTAAGGAGGCATCGAGATGCGGGTTTTCGTCCTGGGCAACAATGGGAGGCCGCTGGACCCGTGCCATCCGGCGCGGGCCAGAAACCTGCTCAAGTCAGGTCGCGCGGTGGTCTTCCGGCGCTTTCCGTTCACGATCATCCTGAAGGATCGAGACCTTGGCCACTCGACGGTGCACCCACACCGCGTCAAGCTCGACCCTGGCGGCCGGACGACCGGCGTCGCGCTGATGAACGAGAACACGGGCATCGTGATCTGGGGCGCCGAGATCGAACACCGGGGCGCGCAGATCCACCTTCGCATGACCGCGAGGGCGAGCCTCAGACGGGCACGGCGTAATCGCAAAACGCGCCACCGCGCGCCGAGGTTCCTGAACCGCCATCCGGCACCCTGCGTCGTCTGCGGGAAGAACGCCCGGCATGGGCACAAGACGTGCCGGCTGCACACGCAGACGCGGCCGTGCGCGCCGGTCGCTCCCCGCCGGCTGCCGCCGTCGCTGGAAAGCCGGGTGGCCAACGTGGAGACCTGGACTAAGCGACTGATCCGTCTCACGCCGGTCGCCGCAATCTCCATGGAGCTCGTGCGGTTCGACCTGCAGAAGGTTGAGAACCCGGAGATCCACGGACTCGAGTATCAGCAGGGCACGCTCGCGGGCTACGAGGTGAAGGAGTACCTGCTGCTCAAGTTCGGCCACCAGTGCGCCTACTGCGGCGGGCTCTCCAAAGACCTGGTGCTCGAGGTCGAGCACGAGACCCCGAGGAGCCGTGGTGGAACCGATCGGGTCTCGAACCTCGCCATCGCCTGCGACACATGCAATGACGCGAAGGGCAAGCGCACGCCCGAGGAATGGGCGGAGGCGCTCAGGGACTCGCAGAAGGCGATCGACCTCGCCCGCGTTGCCAACTGCAGCAGGGTGCGGGTGCAGTCGAAGGCTCCGCTCAAGGATGCGGCGGCGGTGAACGCGACGCGCTGGGCACTCTGGAGGCGGCTCTCTGGGCTCGGACTGCCGGTCGAAGCGGGCAGCGGCGGTCGGACCAAGTTCAACCGGGCCAGGCTCGGCCTGCCGAAAGAGCATTGGCTCGACGCGGCCTGTGTCGGGGCGTCGACCCCGGAGGGGCTTCGGATCGAGGCCGGGCCGATCATCCGTGTCACGGCAACCGGTCACGGCAGACGCCAGCGCTGCAGGACCGACAAGTACGGCCTGCCAGTTCAGCATTCGGTACGCCGGAAGCGCTTCTTAGGGTTTCAGACAGGCGACATCGTGCGTGCAGTCATGCCGAGGGGCAAGTATGAGGGGATTCGGATCGGCCGTATTGCCATCCGATTCCGGCTGAGTTTTCGTCTTAGCGGCACCAACGTCCACCCCAAACGTCTCACTCTACTGCATCGAGCTGACGGATACGCGTACCGGCAGGAACGAGCAGGCGTTGTCTAGACCGCAGTGGAGAGGCTGGACGACTTCGCCTCGCAGCGACTGAGGGGGACAAATGCATGGCTTCCTTTGCGGAGATTAAGGCAGCCCACCCGATCGAGGAGATTGTAGCCCGCCACGTCGAGTTGCGCCCGTCGGGGAGCAACCTTGTCGGGCGCTGCCCGTTCCACGACGATCAGGGGCGCCCGAACCTAGTGGTCTTCTTGCGGACGCAGACCTGGAAGTGCTTCGCTTGCGGGGCGATGGGCGACGTTCTGGACTTCGTGGCCAAGGTCGAGGACGTGCCGACTGCGGAGGCTGCCAGGCGCATCCAAGGCATGCGGCAGGTAGCGCACGCGAGTCTGCCTCCGATTGCCGAGGTCCCGCGGGCTACCGACGAGGGCGTCGACTCGGTGTATCAGGCCCTGATCTCCCACCTGAGCCTGTCCGAGAAGCACGCCGCGGCGCTTCGGCGGCGCGGACTATCGCCTGAAGCCATCCGCGAGGCCGGATACCGTTCTCTCCTGTTGGACGGACGGGAGCGCGTCGTGGACGACCTCTTGCACCAAGGCGCGAGACTCGAGGGGGTCCCTGGATTCGCCCGTCCAAGGCAGGGCGGTTCGTGGAGGCTTTACGGCCAGCCTGGGCTGCTGATTCCGGTGAGAAATCCGCAGGGACGCATTCTGGGCTGCCAGGTGCGTTCCGATCGCCCGAGCGGCAACCGCTACCGCTGGCTTTCGACGCCCGACACTGATCGCCGGGTCGGCGGTGCATCTTCCGGTTCACCGTGCCACGTCGCGGGAAGGCGCTTTCTGGGCCGGCGCCCCATGGTTTGGATCACGGAGGGGCCTCTCAAGGCGGACGTGACTGCCCATAGACTTTCAGCTCCTGTGCTCGGGGTGGCTGGCGTCGCCAACTGGCGCAAGGCCATGGAGGTTGTCAAGAAGATCCAGCCCCAACGAGTCATCGTGGCGTTCGATCAGGATGAGCGCCCGGAGACCCGGCAGGCCGTTGAACGCAACCTCGCCGAGTTCCGCGAGGCCCTCCTTTCGCTTAAGGTCCGCGTGCAGACAGCCTCGTGGGAAGAGGGTAAGGGGATCGACGACGCCTTGACTCTAGGGCATTCCATCGCGGTGTGTTGAGCCCTTGGCGAGGCGAGCCCGTTGAGACAGGTGCCCAATAGATGAGGAGCGCTGCGACAGCGCTCCTTCGTATGTTCAGGAGGTGTATCCATGCGCTTGCTGTGGGACCGCGCCGAGGTGCGCGCGGGCTTCTGGACCTTCATCGTAGCAATGATCCTGCTGCTCCCTGGTGTCGCGTTGTTCGTTGACGTGGCCGGCCATGGACTCGCTAGCGCGGGGCCGCGGTGGACAGCGTGGGTCAACTCCGGCGGCTACCTGCCGTGGAACGTGATCTCCACGTACGTCGTTGATCCGAGGGCCCTGCTCTTTACCGTGGCCGCCTCGATCGCGGCCGGGATCTACATCTGGCGCCTTGCCGGCGGAGCGAACCCGAGCATCTCCGGCGGGCCGAAGGCGGCAGGTAAGGGCGAGTACGGCACCGCACACTGGCGAACTGCCAGCGACCTTGCGCGCACCCTGAACGCCTGGCGGCCGGGCTCCAAGGAGAGCGGTGTGCTGGTTGGCCGTGCGGGCAGTGCCGCGTGGGTGTCCACGAAGGACGAGCACACGCTGCTGGTCGGCTCGACTGGTTCCGGTAAGAGCCGGCGCGTGATCCTGCCGACGATCGGCGTCATCGGGACGGTCGGTAAGGAGTCGATGGTGCTCACGGACCCGAAGGGCGAGCTCTACGCGCATACCGCCGAGTGGCTGCGCAACCAGGGGTATGAGGTTGTCCGCTTTGACCTGCGCGAGCCCTCGCGCGGCCAGCGGTGGAACCCGATGGCTCCGGTACTCGAGGCGATGGCGCGTGGGCGCATGGACCAAGCCACTGCGGCGGCGCGCGACATCGCGCACGCAATCACCTTCGGCGACGATGCGGCCTCGAAGATGGAGCCGATCTGGAC
>JAJYTV010000252.1 GCA_021792885.1 Bacillota bacterium | reverse complement strand
CGTCCACTGGCGAGGCGCTCCCGCGCCCGCGGGCGCGATCGACCTGGTCGCGGCCCTCGAGGAGAACGCGTTCCGTGGCCAGCGCAACGCACGCCTGCGCATCGTCGCGCGCGCGCCGAGCGCGGCCGCGCTCCTGCGCGCAGCCGCGGCGGCGCCCCCGAGCGCCCGGGCGGAAGGCGCGCCCAGCGAGGTCATCGACCGGCGCGGCTCCGGGCCGCCTCCGCGCAGCGAACCCTGCCACTTCTTCACCCTCGACACCCTGACTGTGGCGCGCGCGACGCAGGCCTTCGGCGAGGGGTACTTCCCGGCGGCACCGGACGCGCGCGAGGAACTCCTCGCGCTCTACGAGAGCGGCCGCCTGCGCGGGGTCGTCGGGCCGCACGCCGTGGATTTCCTGCCGCTGCGCGAGGTGGTCGCCCTCGAGCGGCCGGCCGAACCCTCGGAACTGCGCGCCGCGGCGGCCGGAAAGCGCCTCGTGCTCGCCTACGGCAGGGACCAGGAGGGCGTCCTCGAGCGCCAGGTGCACGCCTGGGAGTACAGCGACGACGGGCTGCGCGATGCCTTCCGCGCCATGCGCCGGATGACGCGCGAGGCGCTCTCCCGGCCGCCGGAGGATGGAGCGCTCGCGCTCGCCTGGCTCGTCTTCCGGGAACTTGGCCTCTTGACCGAGGAAGGGCTGCGCGAGCAGCCGGCGAGCCTCGCCGATTCCCGGCTCCTCGCGGCGTACCGCCGCCGCGCGGCGCGCTTTCGGGAGACGGCGGCCCTCTTCTACGGGCCGCTCGGGGCACTGCAGGCGGCGCTTGGCATGGCCGCGGGCGAGGCGATGGCGCGTTGATGCGTTCCCTTGTCGATGCAGGTCGGCTATTCTAGAATCGTCCTTGGACTGCGCACTGCGCGCAGAGACATCGGTCAGGGGCTTTGGGTCGGCGGGACGCCGTGCGGCGGCTCGCCGTTTTCCTCCTTGACCGGTACGCCATCATCCATGCGCGAGAAGGGGGCTAGGGCCGGCGGCTTGCCGCGCGGCCCGACCGCACGATGAACGGACGTCCGCCGCTGCGCTCGATACCGGATTTTCCCCGGGCCGGGATCAACTTCATCGACATCACGCCCTGGGTGCAGGACGGGCCCGCCTATCGCGAGGCGATCGACGAACTTAGGGACTTCGCGCGGGAACTCGGCGTCGACCTCGTCGCAGGACCGGAAGCGCGCGGCTTCCTTGTCGGCGCGCCGCTTGCGCTCGCGCTGGGCGTCGGCTTCGTGCCGGTGCGCAAGCCGGGCAGACTTCCGTACGAGACGATCCGTGCGGACTATGAATTGGAGTACGGCGAGGCGTCTCTCGAGATCCACGTCGACGCGGTCCGGCCGGGCCAGCGCGTGCTGGTCGTCGACGACCTGCTCGCGACGGGCGGCACCGTCGCGGCGACGATCGGGCTGATCGGCCGCCAGGGCGGCGTGGTCGCGGGGGTCGGCTTCCTTGTCGAACTCGCCTTCCTGGACGGGCGCAAGCGGCTCGGGAACCTCCCGGTCCACTCCGTCCTGCGCCTTTCGGAGTAGCGGGCACCTGCCGAAGGGGGTGAGGGCATGGCCTGGAGCGATGTCGCCACGAAACTCGACTATCTGACGCCGCACGAGCGCGATCTCGTCGTGCGCGCGCACGACTTCGCCGCGCACTTCCACGAGGGGCAGGCGCGCATGTCCGGCGAGCCCTACATCACGCATCCCGAGGCGGTCGCGGAGATCCTCGCGGACCTCGAGATGGACGCCGTGACGCTCGAGGCCGCCTTCCTGCACGATGTCGTGGAGGACACCTCCGCGAGCATCGAGCAGATCGGACGGACGTTCGGCCCGGAGGTCGCCTCGCTTGTCGACGGCGTGACCAAGCTCTCGCTGCTGGAGGACCGCTCCCAGCTCGAGCAGGAGGCCGAGAACCTGCGCAAGATGTTCCTGGCGATGGCCCAGGACGTGCGCGTGATCCTGATCAAGCTCGCCGACCGGATGCACAACCTGCGCACCCTGAAGCACCTGCCGCCACTGCGCCAGCGGCGCATCGCGCAGGAGACGTTGGAGATCTACGCGCCGCTCGCGCACCGGCTCGGGATCTACCGCCTGAAGTGGGAGCTCGAGGACCTCTCGCTGCGCTACCTCGAGCCGGACGTCTACCAGAACCTCTCGGAGCTGATCCGCCAGCGGCGCAACGACCGCGAGACCTATATCGAGGCGGTCGCGGCGGAACTGCGCGAGAAGCTGCTCGAGCACGGCGTCGATGCCGAGGTGTCCGGCCGGCCGAAGAGTTTCTACAGCATCTACCAGAAAATGCGCCAGGGCAAGGATTTCAGCGAGATCTACGACCTCGTCGCGCTGCGCATCATCGTCGACTCCGTGAAAGACTGCTACGGCGTGCTCGGCATCGTGCACACGCTGTTCACGCCGATCCCCGGGCGGTTCAAGGATTACATCGCGATGCCCAAGCCGAACCTCTACCAGAGCCTGCACACGACCGTGGTCGGCCCGGGTGGGCAGCCGGTCGAGGTGCAGATCCGCACGCGGGAGATGCACCGCACTGCGGAGTTCGGTATCGCGGCCCACTGGATCTACAAGGAGGGGCACTCCGACCCGCGCTTCGACCAGAAGCTCGGCTGGCTGCGCCAGCTCCTGGAGTGGCAGGGGGAGACCCGCGACGCGCGCGAGTTCCTGGAGTCGCTGAAGATCGACCTCTTCGCCGACGAGGTGTTCGTGTTCACGCCGAAGGGGCAGGTCCACGATCTGCCTGCCGGCGCCACGCCAGTCGACTTCGCCTACCGCATCCACACCGACGTCGGCCACCGCTGCGTCGGCGCCCGCGTGAATGGGCGCATCGTGCCGCTCGACCACCGGCTGCAGAACGGCGACATCGTCGAGATCCTGACGAACAAGGGCTCTTCGGGGCCCTCGCTCGACTGGCTGCAGTTCGTGCAGACCTCGACGGCCCGCTCGCGCATCCGCACCTGGTTCAAGCAGAAGAACCGCGAGGAGAACGCGAAGCTCGGCCGCGACATGGTCGAGCGCGAGGCGCGGCGCGTCAACCTCTCGCCGGACGACATCCTGCGCCCGGAGTGGCTCGAGGACATGTCTCGGCGCCTGCACTACGGCTCGATCGACGACCTCTTCGCCGCCGTCGGCTACGGCGGCCTCAATTCGCAGCAGGTGGTCTCGCGCCTGCGCGACCGCCTGCCCGAGCCGGCGCGGGAGATCCCCGAATCCGATGCGAGGGCTTTCTCCGACTACGGCAAGCCGACCAACGGCGTACGCGTGCGCGGGGCAGACAACCTCCTCGTACGCTTCTCGCGCTGTTGCACCCCGGTGCCGGGCGACCCGATCATCGGCTACGTCAGCCGCGGCAAGGGCGTGACGGTGCACCGCCTCGAGTGCCCGAACGCGAAGGCGTTGATGCAGGAGGGCGACCGGATCGTCGAGGTGGCCTGGGATCAGGGGCTGCAGCAGAATTACCCTGTGGAGATCGAGGTGCACGCGCTCGACCGTTCGGGCCTCCTCGCAGACGTGGCGCAGGCGGTCGCGGAAACGCGCCTCAACATCCTCTCGGCCAGGGCGCGCGGCTACCGCAACCGCACGGCGCTCGTCCAGGTCGTGATGGAGATCCACCACCTCGGCGAACTGCGCGGCATCATCGAGCGGCTGCGCCACCTGCCGGACGTCTATTCGGTCGAACGCGTCGCGCGCCAGAAGGCGAACTGATCGAAAGAGGCGAAGGTCTCGGCCGCACCTGCGTCCGAGACTTTCGCACTTCGGGCGCGCATCAGTCATGCTCGAGCGGCGCCGGATGTACGATGCAAGCGAAGACCCAGAAGGCGGGGAATTCAATGGCCAGGCGCCCTTCGGCCGCGAGGCTGCTCGCGTGGCTCGCGACGCTGCTCGCGCTCGCGGGCTTCGCCT
>JAJYTV010000251.1 GCA_021792885.1 Bacillota bacterium | reverse complement strand
GGCACGGCGAGAAGCCGATGCTGGTGACGGTTGCCGACCGAAGTGACCTTCCCTCCACCATCGCGGCCGACATCGCCGACCTGCAGCGGCAAGGGCACCAGACGATCGCAGTAATCTGCAAGACGGACCTGGAGAGTCGAGAGGCATTCGCCGCACTCGAGCCGACGATCCCCTTGCAGCTCATCGAGAAGGACGCCTCCGCGTTCAGCACCGGAGCGCTCGTCCTTCCCGGCTACCTGGCCAAGGGGCTCGAGTTCGACGCGGTCATCGTCTTCGACGCCTCAGAAAGCACATACGGCGCGTTGGAGGAGCGCGGCCTGCTCTACAGCGCCTGCACCCGGGCGATGCACAGCTTGCACGTCTACGCTGCGGGCAGGCTTTCGCCCATCCTGTCCGCGGCGGACCCCCTCACGTACAAGCTGCTGGAACGCTGACGGCCAACCCGCTGCGTCTACCCTGCTCGTCAGCCGCCCAGCTACTTGCCGCTCGAAGTCGTGGCGCTGCCGATCGGAAGCGGGATGATCTTGGACGGCGTTGTGCCGGTCATCACCACGGTCTGAGGAACCGCCCCGGCCAGACATTGCTGCGCCACAGGCGCCTGCACCTTGAGGTGCTCCTGCTGCGAGACGAGCGGCACCACGATCTACTTGCCCGTTCCTGCACCGCTGCCGCCGCCGCTTCCGATGCTCGTGCTGCTGCCGATCGGCAGCGAGATGATCTTCGACGGCGTCGTCCCGGTCATTACCACCGTCTGGGGCACCTGCCCCGCAAGCCATTCCTGCGCCACCGGGACCTGCACTTTGAGATGCACTTCGTCGCTTACCAAGGGAACTATAATTTGAACCGTCGTGTCGGTGTCGAGGTAGACGGTCAGGAGCGTCTGGTTGATGCCCGCCTGCTGGAACGATTCATGGAAGTCGATCGACAGTGCGCCGTACGGGATCAGCGTGACGGGAATCATGGGGCCGTAGGAAGAGAGCAGCTTCGATCCGAGCGCCTGCCCGAGCGGGATCGAGATCGGCTGGCTCGGCAGGTGCTTGAGCGCCGCCTGGATGGCGAGCGCGGCCTTGCCCGTCTCGTCGTTGATCCGCGCGACGTCCGGTGTGATGAACGCCTGGTTGCCCTGCACCTTGACCTGGAAGAGCTGCTGGTTGTCAGCGCTGAGATCGCGCTCCAGCGCGGTGGATAGCACCCGGATCGCTAGCTGCTGCGCCTCGATCCTGGAGAGCGCAATCACGGTCTGGTCGAGGTTCAGCTCCAAGAGCACCATGCTGCCGATCGCGAGCAGCACGAGGCCCCCCACCGTCCAGGCCGCCACATGCACCGGCTGGACGAGGTAGCGTTTGAGGACACGCTCGAGGCTGCGGCGCAGGTCGCTCAGCCGGGGCATCGGCTCCACCCCCCGCAGAGCCTATGCCCCAGGCGTTGTACCGCTTTCCACGGCGATTGCTGGGTGAGAAGGCCGCGCCTTCCGCCTCACCTTGGCCCACGTGCGCTCCCCCTGGCGACCGTCACCCCGCGCAGCCAGCCGAGCGAGAGCACCCCGCCCACCGCCGCGACGGCGCCGAGGATCGCCATGCTGGCCGGTGCGCCGACCCTTGCCGCGAGCAGCCCCGCAAGCAGCCCCCCGACCGGCAGCGCCCCGCCGGCGGCCGCCCACGAGATGGAGAAGACCTGTCCGAAGACCTCCTGCGGGATCGTCTCCTGGGCGACCGTCGACTGCACGATCAGCACGGGCGCGATCGCCCCGTCCATCACGTTCACGGCCGCGGCCGCGGCCGGCCACCCCCTCGTCTGGCCGAGCGCCGCCATGCCGCAGCCCGAGGTCACGAGCGTGAGCGCCATCAGCGGGCCGACCCGGATGCGCTGCACGAGCCACGGGCCGAAGACGCCGAGCAGCATCGGCAGGACGCCGCCCAGCGTGCCGATCAGGCCGACGAGGACGGGTGAGAGGTGCAGGGTGTGGCGAAAGAAGAACACCTCGAGCGCGAAGACGCCGCCCCAGGTGAAGTTCCAGACTGCGAACGCGACCGTGATCGGCCCAAGGCCGCGGGCTGCCCGGAACGTCCGAAGAGCCTGCCGCAGATCGAAGCGCGCCGCCTCGGCCGTGCGCTCGTCCGCGACGAAGAAGAGCGGCAGGAGGACAGCGACGAACGATGCCGCGTCCAGAACGAGCGCCGCCTCCACCCCGAACCGGCCGATCACGAAGCCTGCAAGCCCGGGCGAGACGTACCAGGAAATGTTGAAGAGCATCGCGACGAGCGCGTTCACCCCGAGCCGTGCCTGCACGGGCGTTTGGCGCTTCACCAGCACGCTCGTCGCGCTCTGGGTGACGAGCGACCCCATCGCGAGCAGCAGCGTCACGCCGTCGACGAGAGAGAGCGACAGCGTGCCGCTCGCGGAGGCGAGCGGCACGAGCAGCACGAGCGCGATCTGGAAGAGCGAGGACCAGAGGATCGTCGCCGTCGGTCCGAAGCGGTCGGCGAGCGCGCCCGCCCATGGATTCAGGAGCATCGGTGCGTACTGCAGCGCGGCGAGGATGCCCATCGCCGCGGTGGAATGCGTCAGATCGTAGACGAGCCAGGGCAGCGCGAGGCGGAAGAAGCCGTTCCCGAGGTCCGAGACGCTCGAGCCCGCAAGGAACGCGAGCAGCGGTGCAGGCGCGTGCAGCGCTGCTCGCCACCCCGTAGCTCTCTCATCTGCCATGGACTCGATTCTACCCGAATCCCAGCCTCCCGCGGCAGATTCCCGACGAAGGCTCGCAAGGCCGCCCTGCGGCGGCCTTGCGGCATCAGGGAACGAGTTTGAGGAAGCGGTGCTTTCCGACCCGCAGCGTGCTGCCGGAAAGCGGTCTCAGGTCCCGCTCGGGATCGGTGAGCTTCACCTCGGCGCAGCGCACCGCACCCTCCGCCACGAGGCGCCGTGCGGCGCTCGTGCTCTGGGCGAGGCCGGCCCGGACAAGGACGGGCACGAGCCGGCTGTCTCCGTCTTGCAGCGAGATCGACGGCGCGTCGTCGGGCACGGCATGCTCGCGGAAGGTCGCGTCGAAGCGCCGGTGCGCCTCCTGCGCGGAAGCGGCCCCGTAGTAGAGCGCGACCGTCTGCTCCGCCATGCGCGCCTTGAGATCCCTGGGGTTGCGCGAGCTGTCGGCGAGCGCCCGCTGCACCTCCTGCACCTCCGCGGTCGGGCGGTCGGCGGCGAGCTGGACGTACTCCGGGATCACGCGGTCCGGAATGGACATCAGCTTGCCGAACATCTCGTCGGGCGGGTCGCTGATCGCGACGTAGTTGCCGAGCGACTTGCCCATCTTCTGCTCGCCGTCGAGGCCCGTGAGGATCGGGTGCATGATCAGGACCTGCGGTTCCTGGCCATCGTCGCGTTGCAGCTGGCGGCCCACCAAGAGGTTGAACTTCTGCTCCGTCGCTCCGAGTTCCACGTCCGCGCGCAGGGCGACGGAGTCGTAGCCCTGCATCAGGGGGTACAGGAGTTCGTGGAGATGGATCGGGCGGTTCTCGCGGAACCGCTTGAGGAAGTCCTCGCGCTCCAGCATGCGTGCGATGGTGAAGTGGCTCGCGAGCTGCAGCGCGCCGCTGAAGCCGAGCGGGCGGAGCCACTCGGAGTTGCGCCGCACTTCGACCTTCTCGAGGTCCAGGATCACGCCGATCTGCTGGAGGAAGGCCGCGGCCGCCGCCTCGACCTGCTCCTCGGAGAGGGGGGGACGCGCCTCGTTGCGGCCGGTCGGGTCGCCGACGCGGGATGTCTCGTCCCCGATCAGGAAGATCGCGCGGTGCCCCAGCCGCTGGAACGCCGCAAGGCGCCGGATCGCGACCGCGTGGCCGAGCGTGATCACCGGGGCGGTCGTGTCGACCCCGAGCTTGACGGTCAGGGGGCGGTTGCGCGAGAGCTTCTCGCGCAGTTCGGCCTCCTCGATCACCT
>JAJYTV010000250.1 GCA_021792885.1 Bacillota bacterium | reverse complement strand
TCCGATCCTCCTCGACGGCTTGGAGCGCCTCGAGTACCGCGGCTACGACTCCGCAGGCGTCGCGGTCCTCGGCAGAGGCGGAGATATCCTTGTCCAAAAGCGTGCGGGACGCATCGCGGACCTGCGCAGGCACATCGGGAGTGTGGAGGTTCCTGGCCGGATCGGCATCGGCCACACGCGCTGGGCGACGCACGGGCGGCCGAACGACGAGAACGCCCACCCGCACTTCGGGTGCGACGGGCGCTACGCGATCGTGCACAACGGCATCATCGAGAACTACGCAGTGCTGCGCGAGGAGCTCACGGCGCGCGGACACGTCTTCCGCTCGGAGACGGATACGGAAGTCGTGGCGCATCTCCTCGAGGAGGCGGGCGACGTGCCGCTGCTCGAGGCGCTGCGGCAGGCGACGCGGCGCCTCGAGGGCTCCTACGCGCTCGCCGCGATCTCCCGCGGCGCGCCCGGCACGCTCGTCGCCGCGCGGGAGCAGTCCCCGCTCGTCGTCGGGGTAGGGAGGGGAGAGCAGTTCCTCGCCTCCGACATCCCCGCGATCTTGCAGCACACGCGCGAGGTGCTGATCCTCGAGGACGGCGACACTGCCCTCCTGACCGCCGGCGAAGCGCAGGTGTTCGGGCGAGACGGCGCGCCGTCCGGGCGGACGCCGCTGCACGTCGCATGGGACGTCCACGCGGCCGAGAAGGGCGGGCACGCCCACTTCATGATCAAGGAGATCCTGGAGCAGCCCCACGTCTTCCGCGAGACGGCGCGCGGCCGCATCGACGTCCTGGGCGGGCGGGTCGTCCTGCCCGAGCTCGAGGGGCTCTCCCTCGATACCGCAAGGCGCCTGCACATCGTGGCCTGCGGCACGTCCTACCACGCCGGCCTCGTCGGCAAGGCGCTCCTCGAGGGCATCGCCCGCGTGGAGACGCGGACGGAGATCGGGTCGGAGTTCCGCTACCAGAACCCGCTGGTCGAGAAGGGCGACGTGCTGATCGCCGTGTCGCAGTCCGGCGAGACGGCGGACACGATCGCGGCGCTGCGCGAGGGGCGCAGGCGGGGGGCGCGCACGCTCGCGGTGACGAACGTGCGCGGCAGTTCCCTCGACCGCGAGGCGGATGCGGTGCTGCCGACGCTCGCGGGCCCAGAGATCGCGGTCGCGTCGAGCAAGGCCTACACAAGCCAGATCCTCACGTTGACGATGCTGGCGCTGCACGTCGCCCAGCTGCGTGGGCTGGCCGTGGGAAAGGGCCTGCTCGAGGGGCTGACGGAGCTTCCCGCGAAGGCAGACCTCCTGCTCGCCCAACGCGGTGAGATCGAGGTGCTCGCGGGGCGCATCGCGCAGGCCAAGGACGTCTTCTACATCGGGCGTGGCCTCGACTTCGCCGTGGCCCTCGAGGGGCAGCTGAAGCTCAAGGAGATCTCCTACCTGCACGCCGAGGCGCTGCCGGCTGGCGAGTTGAAGCATGGCACCTTGGCGCTCATCGAGCCCGGCGTGCCGGTGATCGCGCTCTGCACGCAGAGCAGGCTGCGGGAGAAGACGATCAGCAACATGACCGAGGTGCGCGCGCGGGGGGCGCACGTCATCGCGATCGGCCAGGCGCGCGACGAGGAGCTTGCGCGGCATGCCGACGAGGTGCTCTCGATCCCGGATGTCGCGGAGGAACTCGCGCCTGCGCTCGCGGTGCTGCCGCTGCAGCTGCTGGCGTACTACGCGGCGGTGGCTCGAGGGAATGACGTCGACAAGCCCCGCAACCTCGCGAAGAGCGTGACGGTGGAGTAGACTGCTCTGCATTTGGCACGCTCGTTGGACTTTGACAATAATGTTTGTCCGTACCTTGTAAAGTGTGTCCCTGGCTTGTAAAGTTTGTCCCTACGACATGGGGCGTGCCAGCCTATGCACATGTGCCGACCTCTCGTTCGGTCATGGTGCAGAGGTTCACCGCTCGTACGGGGTGACCTCCGCATGCTCATCGTCGCGTGCGTGAGACGTTCAGTCCCATGGCGGTGTGCTTTCCTCAGGCCGGCCTGCGCACGAGCAGATACCAGAATCCGTTGAAGTCTCCCTCTTCCACGAGTTCGAAGCCACTCATTCGAGCCAGGTTTCTCCAGCCGCCCTTGTTCATCAGGAACAGGGACAGCATGTTCACGATGGCGAAGGTGGTCCAGCCGGGCACCGAGGCGACGACTAAGAGGCGACCGCCCGGCTTCAGGACGCGCAGAACCTCACGCATCCCCTGACCCTTATCCGGTCCAAGGTGGTCGAGCGCGTGCGCACTGACGGCGGCGTCGAAGGTCTGATCCTCAAACGGCAGACGCTTGAGATCCCCCGTCTCAATGCGCACGCGATTCGTCAGCCCAGCCAGACGCAGGTTATTTTCCAAAAGGTCACGACCACCCGCATCGATGTAGTCGGCATCGAACCGGTCTACCGCGACGATCTGCCCCTGCTTGAGCACTCGCCCCAGGGACAGGGTTGTCCTTCCCGCGCCGCAGCCAGCGTCCAGGATGAGATCATGGTCACCTTGGAACAGGTCGACCATGGGTAAGGCGGTGCGGTCGGCCCGTGTCGTCGTGCGCACGATCAGGTACCCTGCGAAGAAGTTTGCCGCCAGTAGTGTCAGCAACAGCGCCAAAGGCCACCAGAGCGGAAGGGTGCCCTGCAGCACCACAGCAACGCCCCAAAGGACCAGGGCGGCCGTCAACGGAAATGCGGTCATGCCCGGATGCCATCCGAAGTCGTAGCGGTCAGTAGCTGCTGGATGCCCTCCGCTGTGCCGCAAGTGATGCCGGTGCATGCTGGGGCCCACGAGCGTGTGCAGCGAGGCCAACAGCACGACCGCACCCATGATGTACAGTGCGATCTGCACTAGGAGCATATGTTCTAGCGGCTTCAGACGTGGAACGAGCATCATCAGCGCGAGACCCGCAACCAATCCTAACACACTGAACAGCCACATGTGACTGTGGCTGCGTTCAGCTGTCGAACCGCCGCCGTGCATAGAAGGCACCCCCGAACTTAATTGAACACTCTGTTCGTTTTGGAGCATACTGTTCTATACTTTTCGTATTCAACCGTCAGATGCGCAGCATCCGTGCACTAACGGACAGGGAGCGTCGAACTGTCCGGAAAGAAGGCCAGCATGACAGCAAAACCGGACCGCAGGGTCCAGAGAACCCGCACCCTCCTTAAAAACGCCCTGCTGGATCTGATGATGCAAAAGGGCTACGACGCGGTAACCGTGCAGGACATCATCGACCGGGCGAACGTCGGTCGGTCTACCTTCTACGCCCACTTCACCGACAAGGACCAGCTCCTCCTCAGTGGCATCGAGGAACTGCGCGAGTCGTTCCCCCAGCATGCCACCAGGAATCCGGGCCCTGAGGGCACCGTAGAGGGTCCCCTGCTCGGCTTCAGCCTGCCAATGTTACTGCACGCCCAGAGCAATCTCCGACTATATCAGGCGCTGGTGACCAAGGGCGGCGGTGCCATGGTAGCCAACATCGGCCAGCGTGTGCTTGCTACCCTTGTCCACGATGAATTGGCTAGTCAGATGCCACAGGGCGCCTCGTTGCCAATCCCGCTGGAGGTGGTGGTCAGCTATACGGTCAGCGCCTTCATGTCCATACTGCGGTGGTGGCTGGACAATGCGCTGCCCTGTTCGCCACAAGAGGTGGACAGGATGTTCCGCGCACTGATCCTACCGGGTATCACGGCGCTCATTCAGCCAGCGAGATCAGGAGGCACTGTGGCCGAGGGACAAACTTTATTGTAGAGAGTTCCAAGAGTATCTTGCGAGAGACAAACATTAACCCATTGACGATCCGTTCAGCGTACCTTTCATGTTGCGGCTGTGGCGGCCCAGTACGGACATACAACCTAGACCGCCCCAAAAATTCAATCTTCGTTGCAATCGTCGTTACCGCCACGCGATCCTCGATCGCTTC
>JAJYTV010000249.1 GCA_021792885.1 Bacillota bacterium | reverse complement strand
TCCGATCTCCAGATGCCGCCGACGAGCGCGGAGCGCAGGCTCGGCTTGGTCGTCGCCGCGAGCACGATGGCCGCTCCCCCGAGGGCCACGAGCCCGGTCGCGAGCAGTGGCACCACACTGACGTCGGTGACACTGAAGCCGAGCGCGACGAGGATGCCGAAGTGCGCCCCGAGCATCCCCATTGCAAGCAGCAGCGCTGCGGGCAGCCAGAGCAGCGTCGGGAACTGTGGCCGCGGGTGCGATGCCCAGAGGTCGAGCGCCGTGTACGAGGAGGCGTAGGCGATGAGCGTCGTGGCCAGGGCGAGCAGTGGGTCGAACATGGCGGCATGTCCCCTTCGGAGGTCCGGTGCGCCCCCTCCCCCGTAGGGAACGCCCGCCTGTCGGAATCCGTCACCATCTACGAGAACAGTAGGCGATCGGGCGCTCGACCGATGTCGAAATGCGGCGGCCCTGGAAATTGCGTGGCAGCAACGCACATAACGCAAGCCGGCCGTCCTGATGGACGGCCGGCCGATGCAATTGCGGCTAGCGGTAGTGGGCGAGGAGCGATTCGAACTCACCCACGCCAAGCGTGATGTCGCGGCCGGCGAGCGGCGTCTTGCTGAACCCGGGCACCGCATCCTCGTAGGGCACCGAGTTCGGGTCGCGGTAGATCAGCCCCGTCACGAGCTCTTCCTTCTCGAGCACCTTGGCGAGCGCCGCGCCGCGGTTGTCCGCACGGTATTCGGGATCCTCGTCGAGGTTCGTCAGCGTCGACTTGTAGAAGTCGTAGGTGTTGATCTTGTTGTAGGTCACGCAGGGGCTCAAGGTGTTGACGAAGGCGAAGCCGGGGTGGCGGATCGCCTCCTCGATCAGGCGCGCGAGCTGCGCCTGGTTCGACGAGAACCCCTGGGCCACGAACGTCGCGCCGGCCGAGAGGGCCAGCGAGAGCGGTCGGACGGGAGATTCCACGTTGCCGTGCGGGGCGGCCTTCACCTTCTGGCCCGTGTCGCTCGTCGGCGAGTTCTGCCCCTTCGTCAGTCCGTAGATGTGGTTGTCCATCACGATGTATTTCACGTTGATGTTGCGCCGCACGGCGTGGATGAAGTGGTTCATCCCGATCGCGAAGCCGTCGCCGTCGCCGCCTGCGGCGATCACCAGGAGATCGCGGTTCGCCATCTTCACGCCGAGGGCCGACGGCAGCGTGCGCCCGTGGACGACGTGGATGTTGTAGGAGTTGATGTAGTTGCCGATCTTGCCCGAGCACCCGATGCCGGCGACGATCGCAACCTCGTGCGGTGCGACCTGCAGGTTGACGAGCGCCTTCTGCAGGGCGGCGAGCACGCCGAAGTCGCCGCAGCCGGGGCACCACCAGGACTTCTCTGCGGTCTTGTAGTCCTTCAGCGCAACCTCCATCGTCACACCTCCTCCTTGAGGGCCAGGGACCGGACCTCTACCGCGACATCCTGCGGCAGGAGCAATGTGCCGTCGTACTTCAGCAGAGAGGAGAAGCGCTCGTCGTCCAAGCCCTCGAGGCGCGCGAGCTCGCGCAACTCCCCAGTGGCGTTCTGCTCCACGAACAGGACCTTGCGCGCGTCGCTCAGGGCATCGCGCAGCGCCTCGGTCGGCAGCGGCCAAGCCTGGCGGACCTGCACGCGCCCGACCTGCAGGCCGTCTGCGCGCAGCTCGCCGACCGCCTCGTCGACGGCGCCGATCGTCGAGCCGAAGCACACGATCGCGACCTCCGCGCCTTCCGTTCCGTCCGTGCGCAGGGCCTGCGGGCGCTCGCGCAGCGCATCCACCTTGCGCCGGCGCTTTTGCACCTGTGCCGCGCGGTTTTTCGGGTCCTCCGACACCTTGCCGGTCTGGGCGTGCTCGACGCCGGTCGCGAGGTACTGGCCGCGCGGCGTGCCCGGAAGCGTGCGGGGCGAGATGCCGTCCTCGGTGACGCGGTAGCGTTCGAACTCTCCCTCGAGGGCCTCGGTGTCCTGCTCGCGCGCGATCTTCCCGTGGTCGATGCGGATCGCCTCGTACGGCAGCCGGTCGACCGTCTGCAGCCACTGGGCGAGCCCGAGGTCGGAGAGGATGATCACCGGGCACTGATAGCGCTCGGCGAGGTTGAAGGCTTCGGCGCCATCCTCGAACGCCTGGACGGCGGTGCCCGGCGTGAGGACGATGCGCTCGCCCTCGCCGTGCCCGCCGAACACGGCGGCCAAGAGGTCAGACTGTTCGGTCTTGGTGGGCATGCCCGTCGACGGACCGACGCGCTGCGTGTCGACGACGACGATCGGGATCTCGGCGACCGACGCGAGGCCGATACCCTCCTGCATCAGGCTGAAGCCCGGACCCGACGTCGCGGTCATCGCGCGCGCGCCCGCGTACCCCGCGCCGACCACCATCGTGATCGCCGCGAGTTCGTCCTCCATCTGGCAGACCGCACCGCCCTGCTGCGGGAAGATGCCCGCGAGCGTCTCCATGATGTCGGTCGCGGGCGTGATCGGATAGGCGGCCATGAGGCGGCAGCCGCCGCCGAGCGCGCCGAGCGCGAGGGCGTCGTTGCCCGTCATCAGGTAGCGCTGCGCTGGGGAAGCCTGCGGCAGCGCATAGCGCGTGACGTCGGCCTGTTCCTCGATGAAGCGGTAGCCCTGCTCGATCGCCTGCAGGTTCTGGGCGACCGTCTCGGCGCCCTTGCGTCCGAACTTCTCCTCGACGTAGTCGGCGAACGCCGCGAGCGGCAGGCCGAGCAGCGCCGCGGATGCCCCGACCGAGACCATGTTGCGCACGACCGGCGCGCCGATGTCCCGCGCGATCTGCGTCAGGGGGATCTCGATCAACTGGGCCTGCGCGCCTTCGGGGAGCGTCGGCTTGAAGGCGGCGTCCGCGATCACCGGACCGCCGGGCACGAGGCCCGACACGTTGCGGTCGATCGTTTCCTGCGTCAGCGCGACGAGGACCTGCACCTGTGTCTGCGGCGCCAGCAGCGGCTCCGTGCCGATGCGTACGGTGTAATGCGTGTGGCCGCCCTTGATCCGCGACGAGAAGTGCTTGTATCCGTAGATGAAATACCCCAGGCGACTTGCGACCGTTCCGACGACGTCGCCGGTCGAATCGATGCCCTCGCCTTGGTCACCGCCGATCTTCCAAGCCAGCGACTTCACCAAGTGCGTTGCCCCCCCAGTAAGATCAGATTACTGCAGAACGTCTTATAATCAAATGAAAGTCCTGCATCCCCACAATAACCGTTTTGCATAGGAGGCGCTTCCATGCTGCTGCGCCAGCTCCAGACCTTCGCCCAGATCGTCGACCTCGGAAGCATCACGGCGGCGGCGGAACGGCTGCACCTCTCGCAGCCGGCGGTCTCGCGCCAGCTCAAATCGCTCGAATCGGATCTCGGCGCGCGGCTCTGCGAGCGGCGGGGCCACGCCGTCGTGCCCACCCCGGCCGGTGAGGTCGCGTACGGATATGCACAGCGCATGCAGTCCCTCGAGCGCGAACTGCACCGCCAGCTCGCGAGCGTCTCGTCGCCGGAGGCGGGAGACGTCACGGTCGCCTGCGTCGACACGATCGCGATCTACACGCTGCCGGACATCCTGGCGCCGTTCGCGCACCGCCACCCGGCGGTGCGCGTGCGCGTGCGCACGGGCCCGATCCGGGTCACGGTCGACCGGCTCCTGGCGCACGAGGCGGACGTCGCCCTGACGACGGTACCGGTGCAGAGCCCGCGCGTCACCTGCAGGCCGCTCTTCGACGACCCGGTCGCCCTCGTCGCGACGCCGCAGTTCGCGGCCGACCTGCCGGACGAGATCGAGGCGACGCACCTCGAGCAGCTGCCCGTGATCGCCTACGAACTCGGGACGCATTTCCGCTCGTTCGTCGACGCGGCGCTGGAGGAGCGCGGCATCCACCCGCGGGTCACCATGGAGTTCGACGGGCACGAGGCGGTGCGCGAGGTGGTCGGCCACG
>JAJYTV010000248.1 GCA_021792885.1 Bacillota bacterium | reverse complement strand
TCGTGCGCCGCGCGACGCGACTTCTGCAGTGGCAGGCGGCGCAAGGCGTGCTGCACGTACGCTCGCACGTCGACACCACCGACCCCAGCCTCACGGCGGTGAAGGCGCTGCTCGAGGTGCGCGAGAAGATGCGCGGGATCGTCGACGTGCAGCTCGTGGCCTTCCCGCAGGAAGGCATCCTCTCGTTCCCGGGCGGCGCGGACCTGCTCGAGGAGGCCCTGCGCATGGGGGTCGACGTCGTCGGCGCGATCCCGCATTACGAGCTGACGCGGGACCTCGGCGCGGAGTCGGTGAAGATCGCGTTCCGCCTCGCCGAGAAGTACGACCGGCCGATCGACGCGCACTGCGACGAGACGGACGACCCGCAGTCGCGCTTCCTCGAAGTGATGGCCGCCGAAGCGATTCGGGCGGGCAACGGCGCGCGGGTCACGGCCTCGCACACGACCGCCTTCGGCAGCTACGACGACGCCTACGCCTTCAAGCTGATGGGCTTTTTGCGCCGCGCACAGCTGAACTTCGTCGCGAACCCGCTCGTCAACATCACCCTGCAGGGCCGGATGGATACCTACCCGAAGCGGCGCGGCCTGACGCGGGTCAAGGAACTGTGGCAAAGCGGCCTGAACGTCAGCCTCGGCTACGACGACGTGATGGACCCCTGGTACTCGCTCGGCACGGGAAACATGCTGCAGCCGGCGCACATGGCGGTGCACGCGTGCCAGATGACCGGCCGGACGGAAGTCATGGCCTGCTACGACATGGTCACACAAAACGCCGCGCGCACGCTCGGCATCGAGGACCGGTACGGTCTCGTACCGGGTCGGCCGGCAGAGTTCCTGCTGGTCGACGCGGAGGACAGCTGGGACGCCATCCGCCGCCTGGCGCCTGCGACCCTCGTGGTGAAGGGCGGGCGGGTCATCGCGCGGACGAGTCCCGCCCAGACGAACCTTCTTGGCGAGCCGGTGTCGTTCCGCCGGGACGGCTGAGGGCAGGCGCGCCCCCCTCCGGGTAGCGCAGCTTCAAGAGGACGTAGCGCGTCCTGCGGTCCCAGCCGATGTCCCACGGCACGTGGTAGCGGTCCGCCGTGTGGCTGTCCACGAGCACGTAGTCGGTCGGGCTGAGGCCGACGACCAGCGCGAGGTGAACGATCCTCCCCTGCTCGCGGTAGCCGATGATGTCGCCCGGCACGAGGCGCGCGATCGGGGTGGGGGAGCCGTCCTGGCCGGGGGTTGTGACGTCTTCGTAGGTCCCGCCGCCGATGCGCTGGGCGCGCCCGCTGTCCAAGAGGTACGCGACGAGGCCTTCCGCGTTCGACCATGCGCGCGTCCCGTCACCCTTGCGGGCATCCCATGCCCACTCCCCGGTTTGCCGGAATCCGGCGTCGCGCAGGGTCTGCGAAACGAAGTTCGTGCAGTCGCCGCCCTCCCCGTTGAAGTCGTTGTAGCGCGGGTTGTAGCGGCGGTCGTTGCCGCAGCCCGGCGCGCCGCCGCAGTAGTTGTCCGCGTAGCGCACCGCGCGCAGCGCGGAGAGCGACGGGAGTACGCTCTGGCCGCGGTGCGCCAGCTCGCGGCTGGCCGGTGCGGCTGGCATCGCCTCTCCCGGGATTCTGGTATCCTGGTCGAGAGGATCGGTGTAGTCCTCCGCCTGGATGCGCCAAAAACGCTCCTTGCGCAGCACGTAGAAGCGTCTCGTACCGAGGCCGAACGCCTGCTGCAGCGCGGGTCCGCGTGCCGAACGGTAGCGAAAGTTCTCTGAGACGAACGCGGTCACGCGCACGCGATCCTTCCCGAGGAAGCGGATCGCAGGCGTGCGCAGGTCGACCGACGCCCCTTCGATCTTCACGCCCCGGGCTGCCTGCCACGCCTGCAGAAAGTGCATGCGCGCACGCGCGTGGCGCAGCGCATCGCCGGCTCCGACCTGCACGTAGATCGTGCGCAGGCCGCGCCGGTCCCTGCGCAGGACGGCATCGTCCTGCTGGCGCAAGAGGCTCCTGAGACTGTCCTTCACCGACTGCTCCTCGACGGTCAGGGGTGTCGCGGCGCCCGAGGTGGATCCGGAGACCATCAGGGATGAGAGCATCGCCAGGGTCTGCAGGAGTCGCTTCATGACCGTATCTTCCCTTGGGCACGCCAAGAGCATGTGGGTTCGGTGCCGGGGCGGACGCCGTGATTCTTGGCGTGCTTTCATCCACCAACCCCAGGAAGTTCGCCCGCGTCGGAGAAGTGTTCTTACAGCCGGCCGCAGACCGCTGCGGCGCACGTTCAGGCCATCGCGTCCAGCGTTATGGCCGCACAGCAGCCCGCGCGAGGATGTGGTGTCTCAGCGTGTCTCGCCAGACCAAGTCGCCTGCGGCGCACAACCGGCCGCCCTTCGCCCGATTCGGCAAGCGGCTGCTGGTTGGGCTCGCCGTCCTGGCGGTGCTCGGTGCGGCGATCCTGGTCCGTTCGGGCGGCACGCCCCGTCGGGCCGACCCGACGATCGCGAAGCCGAGGGCGATCCTTTTCGCCGTGCGGGGCACCCCGACGGACCAGAGCGGGGCGGGGCTCGCCGCGTTCATCGCGGTGATCCGCCCGAACACACACGACATCGGCGTGATCCCGGTTCCGGGCAGCCTGCCCGCGACTGGCGGGCAGACGCTCTCGCAGTTCGCGCCGACGGCGAGCGGCCAGGCGATCGCATCGGACGTCGTCAGCCAGCTGCACGTCAAGCTGAGCGGCTACATCATCATCGACGCGGACGTCGTGCAGCAGGTCTTCACGACTCTCTGGGACCAGGCGCCCGGCTGGCCGCCCGATCTCACGCCGGAGCAGTCGCTTTCGGATCTCGGCTGGCCCGATGCCAGGCCCTCCAACAGGAAGGCCGCACTGCAGGTGATTTCGGACCTCATCCAGTACGTGCCGCAGATCCAGGGCAATGCGAACCTGCTCGTCGCCCTCGTGCTGCAGGGGTCCAGCACCAACCTCTCACCCTACGAGATGTTCGTTTTGGTAACCTATATCAATGACGAGCGGATCGCACCGCTCACGCTACGCTCCCTGCCCGCATCCCTACGCCAGAAACAGGTGACGCATTGAGCCGCGCATTCTCGACCCCAAAACTCCTGGACGCCGCGCGCGCCAAGGGGAACAACGCGCGCCCCTCGCCGATCGCCCTGCTGATCGGCCTCGCCGCGCTGTCGCGCGTCCTGATCTTCGAGGTCGGGGCGCTGGCGTTCCGCTTCCTCCCGCATGCCTGGGTGCAGAGCGTGCCGGGATACCTCGTGCCGGCCGCAGGCTACTGGAGCCAGAGCCTGCTCGGCGTCTGGGCGCACTGGGACGGCTACTGGTACCTCTCGATCGCCACGCTGGGATACGCTGGCCGCTCCGTCTCCACCGCGTTCTTCCCGCTCTACCCGATGCTGCTGCGGCTCATGGGCGGCCAGGCGCTCTCGGGCATCTTCCTCTCGCTGGTCTGCTTCGCCGCAGGCACCTACCTGCTCTTCCTGCTCGCCCGGCGCGAGCTCGGTCAGGAGGTCGCGTGGTACTCGGTGCTCGCGATCGTCTTCTTCCCGAGCAGCTTCTACTTCAACGCCGTCTACCCCGAGGCGCTGGTGCTCCTCCTGTCCACCGCCTCGCTCTACCTCCTGTCACTGCGCCGCTACGGCTGGGCCGCCCTCGCCGCGGCGATCGCGTCCGCCGCGTCCGTCGACGGCCTGCTGCTCGGGCTGCCAATCCTGATCACGCTCTGGCAGGAACGCAGGCCATGGCGCGACTGGGCCTTGCTCCTCCTCGTGCCGCTCGGGCTCTTCGCCTACATGGGCTACCTGCTCGTCGGCTTCGGCAACCCACTCACGTTCCAGTCGGTGCAGCAGCACTGGGGGCGCGCGTTCGCACCGCCCTGGATCACGATCTGGCTCGCGATCCGCGACTTCGCACAGCACGTGGGGCAGTTCGGCTGGCACCAGCTGTTCGCG
>JAJYTV010000247.1 GCA_021792885.1 Bacillota bacterium | reverse complement strand
TTCGCGATCACCGTCGTCGTCATGGTCCTGCGTCCGCAGGGGCTCTTCGGCGCACCACCAGCGAGGAAGGTGTAGCATGAAAAGCTTCAACCTGCTGGCCGTTAGCCTCATCGCCCTCGTGCTGGCCCTTCTCCTACCGCTCCTTGCGCTCGGCACCTCGGCCCTGGGCGTTGTGGTGTTCGTCCTGCTGCTCGGCGTGTCGTTCCTCGCCGCCTACCGCGACGAGCGGCGCCGCACGTGGCTCTCGGCCCTGATCGCGGTCGCGGCGGCCGTGGCGTACCCCTTCGTCTTCAGCAGCACGCAGGCGACGACGATCGTCTTCTTCGCGCTCCTCTACGTGGCGATCGCGTCCTCGTGGAACATCATCGGCGGCTTCACGGGCTACATCTCGCTGGGCCACGCGGCGTTCTTCGGCCTGGGCGCCTACACGATCGCCCTCGTCGCCGACCGGCTGAACCTCCCGGGCGGGTACGGCCTCTTCGCCGTGGCGCTCCTGGGCGGCGTGGTCGCGGGGATCTTCGCCGTGCCGATGGGCTTCATCGCGCTGCGGCTGCGGACGATCCACAGCTTCGTCATCGTGACGATCGCCTACCTCTTCATGTACCAGCTGCTCGGCTACAACCTGCAGGGCATCACGAACGGCTCGAGCGGCCTCGGTGTGCCGCAGCCGAACTGGAGCGGCGCGTTTTTCAACACGCCCTTCTACTTCGCGGCGCTCGCGCTCGCGGTGCTGACGGTGGCGCTCGCCTACTGGATCCGCCACTCGCGCTTCGGCCTCGGGCTCCTCGCGATCCGCGACGACGAGGACAAGGCGGCCGGCGTCGGCGTCGACACCTGGAAGCACAAGTTCGCCGCCTACGTGATCTCCGCCGTCCCGGTCGGGATCGCGGGCGCGCTCTACGCCTACTTCTCGAGCTACATCTACCCGCAGACCGTGTTCGACCCGATGATCGACCTGACGATCGTGCTCTCGGCGTTCCTCGGCGGCATGGGCACCCTGCTCGGACCGATCCTGGGCGCCATGATCCTGCAGCCGGCGCAGCAGCTCCTGACCTACTACACCGGCGCCGCCGGCTGGGACCTCGTGCTATTCGGCGTACTCTTCCTCGTCGTGATCCTGCTGATGCCGTCCGGCATCGTGCCGACCGTGGTGGAGCGCATGCGCCGCGTGCGCGTGTTAGAGGCGGTGCGCAAGGCGGACGAGACGGAAGGCGTCGAACCGAACACGGCGGCAGGAGGCGGGGCCCGATGAGCGCGGTGCTGGCGGTCGAGGGAGTGCGCAAGCGGTTCGGCGGCCTCGAGGCGCTCTCGGGCTGCTCCTTCTCGGTGGAAGAGGGCTCGATCACGAGCCTGATCGGACCGAACGGCTCCGGGAAGACGACGCTCTTCAACGCGGTGACCGGCTTCGTTACCCCGGACGAGGGCGAGGTGCACCTTCGCGGCGAGCCGATCCAGCGGCTCACGCCGGACCGCATCTACGCGCGGGGTCTCGGGCGCACGTTCCAGCAGGTACGCGTCTTCGCGCGCCTCTCGGTGCTCGAGAACGTGCTCGTCGCCACGTCCCGCAGTTCCGTGGCGCAAGGCCTTCTGCAGCGCACGAAGCAGTCCGAGCGCGACCGCGCGATGGAGCTCCTGCGCTACGTCAACATCGCGCGCCTCGCCGACGTGCCGGCCGGCTCGCTCTCGTTCGGCCAGAAGAAGCTGCTCGAGATCGCGACGATCCTCGTCGGCGAGCCGAAGATCCTGCTGCTCGACGAGCCCGCGGGCGGCGTCAACCCGACGATGACCGGGCAGATCGGCGAGAAGATCCGCGAGCTCAACGGGCAGGGCATCACGTTCCTCGTGGTCGAGCACAACATGGAGTTCGTCATGGGCATCTCGCACCGGGTGGTCGTGATGGCGAGAGGGAAGGTCATCGCCGAAGGGTCTCCGGACGAAGTCCGCAAAGACCCCAAGGTCTTGGAGGCGTATCTGGGAGCATGAGCGAGATCTTGCAGATCGAGGGCGTGTTCGCGGGCTACGGGGGCGGGGACATCCTGCGCGGCATGGATCTTCGGCTCGAGCAGGGGACCATCACGTGCATCGTCGGGCCGAACGGCGCCGGCAAGTCGACGGTCATGCGCGTCGTGAGCGGCGTGCTGCACCCGCGGCGTGGCGAGGTCCGGTTCATGGGACAGCGCATCGACCAGATGACGCCCAAGCAGATCCTGCAGTCCGGCATCGTGCAGGTGCCGCAGAACCGCAGCCTCTTCCCGGCGATGACGGTCGAGGAGAACGTGCGCCTGGGCGGCTACACCCTGCAGGACCGCGCGCTCGTCGAGCAGCGGCTCGCCGAGGTCGGCGAGCAGTTCCCGATCGTGCGGGAGCGGGCGAAGGACAAGGCGGGGTCGCTCTCGGGCGGCCAGCAGAAGCTCGTCGAGTTCGCGCGCGGCCTGATGCTGGATCCGAAGCTCGTCCTGCTCGACGAGCCGTCGATGGGGCTCGAGCCGCGCATCCTCGACCAGGTGTTCGGCACCATGATCGAGATGTGCAAGGCAGGTCGCACGATCCTGCTCGTCGAGCAGAACGCGCGCCAGGGACTCGAGTCGTCGGACCGGGGCGTCGTGATGGAGTCCGGCCGGGTGCTGCTCGACGGGCCCGCGAAGGCCGTCCTCTCGGACGAACGGATCGGCGACCTCTACCTCGGAGGCCACGTCCACTAGGGCGCCGGCGGGCATCCCGCCGGCACCGCAAGGAGGCGAGCGCATGGCGGATACCTCAGATGCGGTCGTCGTCGGCGGCGGGCACAACGCGCTCGTGGCGGCCGCATACCTCGCGAGCGCGGGGCTTTCGGTGACCGTGCTCGAGCGCGAATCCCTCCTCGGCGGCGACGCCGCCACCGAAGAGCTGACGCTGCCGGGCTTCCTGCACGACGTCGCGGCGAGCGCCCACACGGTGTTCCAGCAGAATCCCCTGGTGCGCGACGACGAACTGGGGCTCCTCACGTTCGGCCTGCGCTACCTGCGGCCAGACCCGGTCTTCGCGCTGCCGTTTGCCGACGGCGGATGCCTCGTGATGCACCGCGACCCGGACCGCACCGCGGTGGAGATCGGGCGCTGCGATGCCGCCGACGGCGAAGCGTACCTGCGCCTCCTCGCAGACTGGCGCGCGCTCGCGCCGCTGCAGGCGGAGGAGCGGGAGCGCCCGCCGCTTTCGCCGGAGGAGTTCGTACGCCACTGGCGCAGCGGGCCTCTCGGCGACGAGGGCCTGCGCATCCGCATGTCGAGCGGGCTCGAGATCATCCGCGAGCGATTCTCGCATCCCCGCGTCCGGGCGCTTCTGGCCTGGGCGTCGACGCTCACCTTCGAGGCGATCGACGAGGCGGGGACGGGGCTTTTGCCGTTCGCCCTGACGGCGGGGCGCCAGCTGCACAGCTGGACGACGCCCGAGGGCGGGTCCGGTGCCTTGATCGACGCGCTGCAAAAGCTGATCGCGGCGCGCGGCGGGCGGATCGAGACGAATGCCGACGTGACCCGCATCCTGCTTCGGGACGGCCGCGCCGTAGGGGCCGAGACGGCGGACGGACGGCGCTTTCTGGCGCGGCGCGCGGTCGTCACCGGGCAGCACGTCACGCAGCTGCCAACGAGCCTTCCGCCCGGCAGCATCGACGAGGAGAGCATGCAATACGTGCGGCGCTGGCGCGCGGGGCTTACGATGTTCGTGGGCCATTACGCGCTGCGCCGCGCGCCGAGCTACCGCGGGCGCGAGGGCGCGGTGCAGGCGGTCGCGATGGGCCAGCTCTCCTCGGAGGACGCGCTTTTGCGCAACCTTGCGGCCTTCCGGGTCGGCGAGACGACGCTGCGCGATCCGTTCCTGCTCGCGATCAACTCGTCGCTCGTCGACCCGAGCCGTGCCCCGGACGGCGCGCACACGCTGAAGCTGATCTCGATCCAGCCATACGCGCTGCACGA
>JAJYTV010000246.1 GCA_021792885.1 Bacillota bacterium | reverse complement strand
CGCCGACCGCCTCGAGGTCGATGCCGAGGCCGCGCAGCTGCGCCTCGACCGCATCGGCCGACGCGATGTCGCGCGTCAGGGTCTCCTTCGCGATGCCGTGGTCGACGAATGCCTCCATCGTCTTCGGCGGCAGCGTGTTGACCGTGTCCGGCCCGATCAGCTCCTCGACGTAGACGACGTCGCGGTAGTCCTTGTTCTTCGTCGAGGTGCTGGCCCAGAGCGGGCGCTGGACGCTCGCCCCCTTCGCGCGCAGCGCGAGGAAGCGGGCGTCTTGGAAGATCTCCCGGAAGAGGCGGTAGGCGCGCTTCGCGTTGGCGACGGCCGCCTTGCCGCGCAGCGCCAGGGCATCCCCGCCGATCGCCTCGAGCCGCTCGTCGACGAGGGTGTCGACGCGGCTGACGAAGAAGCTCGCGACCGAGCGGACGGAAGAGAGCGAGAGGCCTTCCTTCGCGCGCCGCTCGAGGCCGCGCAGGTAGGCCTCCGCGACGCGGCGGTGCTGCCCGAGCGAGAAGAGCAGCGTGACGTTGACGTTGACGCCCCGGTAGATGAGCTCCTCGATCGCCTGGGCGCCCTCCTCGGTCCCGGGCACCTTGATCATGATGTTCGGTTGGCCCAGCCGCTCGAAGAGGTGCAGGCCCTGGCGCACCGTACCTTCCGCGTCGTGCGCGAGCTCCGGCGACACCTCCAGGCTCACGTAGCCGTCGAGGCCCTCGCTGCCGTCGTAGACCGCCCGAAGGATCTCCGCCGCGAGGCGGATGTCGCGCAGCGCGAGCTCCTCGAACGCCTCGTCCGGCGAGGCGCCGAAGGCGCGCAGCGCCCCCAGCTGCGGGTCGTAGTCGTCGCTTTTGCCGATCGCCTGCTCGAAGATCGCAGGGTTCGAGGTGACGCCCCGGACGCCGCGGGCGACGTCCCGGCTGAAGCCCCCCTGGGTCAGATAGGAGCGCAGGATGTAGTCGAGCCAGACGCTCTGGCCCAGTTCGCGCAGCTGCACGAGATCGGCCATGAAGATCCTCCTCTCGCGTTCAGAGCAGGGACTTCGCCGCCGCAGCCACAGCCTGCGGGGTGATCGAGAACTCCTCGTAGAGCCGCTCCGCCGGGGCGGAAGCGCCGTAGTGCTCGAGGTCGACGGCCGCATGGCGAGGTCCGAGGAGCGGGAGGAACGCCGCCGCGTTGCCGGCGAGTACGGCGACATGCGGCAGGTCCTTCGGCAGCGTCGCCTCCTGCTCGGCCTTCGGCCGCGACGTGAAGGCCCGGACGCAGGGGGCGCTCAGGACGCGCGCCCCAATCCCTTCTTGCGACAGAAGGTCTGCGGCTGCAAGGGCGATGCTCACCTCGCTGCCCGACGCGAGGAGGCCGACCTGCGCTGCGCCCTTGGGCTCGCGCAGGACGTAGACGCCCTTCTGGACGCCGTCCTCCGGCACGTCCGCGAGCACCGGCAGCTTCTGGCGGCTCAGGACGAGCGCCGTCGGGTGGTCCTGCGCCTTTGCGGCGTAGACCCAGGCGAGGCGGGTTTCGTTCGCGTCGGCGGGGCGCACGAGGTGCAGGTTCGGGATCAGCTCGAGCGCCGCGATGTGCTCGACGGGCTGGTGGGTCGGCCCGTCCTCGCCGAGCCCGATCGAGTCGTGCGTGAAGACGAAGGTCACGGGCAGTTCCATCAGCGCCGCGAGGCGGACCGACGGGCGCATGTAGTCGGAGAAGACGAGAAACGTGCCGCCGTAAGGGCGCACCATGCCGTGCGCGGCCATGCCGTTCATCGCCGCCGCCATCGCGTGCTCGCGCACGCCGTAGTGGATGTTGCGCGCGCCGTAGTCGCCGGGGGCGACCTCCCCGAGCCCCTTGAGGTTCGTCTCGTTCGACGGCGCGAGGTCCGCCGAGCCGCCGAGCAGCGCGGGGAGAGCCAGCGCGAGCTCCTGCAGGACCGCGCCCGACGCGTTGCGCGTCGCGATCTGCTCCCCCGGCGTGAACGTGGAGAGGCGCGCGGAGAGGTCCTGGGGGTGCCTGCCCGCGCGCCGGTCCTGAAAGTCCTCGTAGAGTTCCGCGTCGAGCCGCCTGAGCTGCTCTAGCTCCTTCTCCCACGCTTGGGCGAGTTCGCGGCCGCGCTGCCGGTAGGCCGGCGCGAGCGCCTCGACCTCCGCGGGGACGAGGAAGGAGGGCTCCTCCGGCACGCCGAGCGCACGCTTCGTCGCCCGCGCGGCGTCCGCTCCCAGCGGTGCGCCGTGCACGGCGGCGGTGTCCTGCCTCGGGCTTCCGAAGCCGATGTGCGTGTGCACGCGGATGAACGCCGGCCGGTCCTGCGCGAGCGCCGACGAGACCGCCGCTTCGATCGCGCCGAGGTCGTTGCCGTCCTCGACGGACCCCGTGTACCAGCCGTAGGACTCGAAGCGCTTCGTGGTGTCGTCGGTGAAGGCGATGTCCGTCGAGCCCTCGATCGAGATGCGGTTGTCGTCGTACAGCACGACGAGGCCGCCGAGCCGGAGGTGGCCGGCGAAGGAGGCGGCCTCGTGCGAGATGCCTTCCATCAGGTCGCCGTCGGAGCAGATCACGAAGGTGCGGTGCGTCACGACCTGAGCGCCCTCCCGGTTGAAGCGCGCCGCGAGGTGGCGGGTCGCAAGCTGCATCCCGACGGCATTCGAGATGCCCTGCCCGAGCGGCCCGGTCGTCACCTCGACGCCCGGCGTCACGCCGCGCTCCGGATGGCCGGGGGTCTGGCTGCCCCACTGTCGGAAGCGCTCCAGCTCGCTGCGCGCCAGTTCGTAGCCGAAGACGTGCAAGAGCGCGTAGAGCAGCGCGGATCCATGGCCGGCGGAGAGCACGAAGCGGTCGCGGTCTGGCCAGGAGGGGTCGTCCGGCGCGAAGCGCAGGAAGCGGGAGAAGAGGACGTAGGCCATCGGCGCGGCACCGAGCGGCAGGCCGGGGTGGCCGGACTTCGCGGCCTCCACTTCGTCGATCGCCAGCGCCCGGATGGTGTTCACGGCGAGCAGGTCCTGCGTCGAGAACGCCGCTCCGGCCGAAGCGGGTGCAAGCCTTGTCACAAGATCGTCTTCCCTTCCGAGGGATTGTCCGTCAGGGTGCCGATGGTACTGTAGTGGAAGTCCGCGACACCGTAAATTGTATCATGTGGGTTGGAGGACCCGGGCAAACAGGGATCGCCTGCCGGGGAGAGAACCCCGCAACGAAAGAGGTGTACCAGTGAAGAAGACCTCCCGCCAGTCGCAGACCGTACGCTACTTCCTGATCGGGATCCTTGCCGCGTTGCTGGTGGGCGGCGCCATCGCGTACGCCATCCAGATCTCCACGCCGCCCGTCACCGTGCCGCTCGTCGCGACGAACGGCAAGCAGGTGAACGTCGAGGTCTCCGGCAAGCCGACGGTGGTGGTGTTCTTCGCAACGTGGTGCCCGTTTTGCGCATACGACGCCAAGTGGGTCCTGCCCGCGTTCGCGAAGAGGGTGCAGCAGGCAGGCGGCCGGGTGATCGGCGTGCAGGCTTCGCTGCAGCTCGGCCAGGGCATTCCCGGTCCGCTCGGCCAGCCCCAGCTCGGACAGGACGGCAGCCACTACCAGCCGCCGGCCTCCAAGGAGCAGAGCATGAGCCTCGCCGAACTGAAGCGCTACAAGAAGACCTTCCACCTGAACTATCCCCTTTACTTCGACCCGGCGCTCCATTACACGATGTCGATGGGCGTGTCGAGCTACCCCTCCTTCGCCTTCCTCAACGCGAGCGGCAAGATGGTCGCGGGCCTGGCCGGGGCACAGTCGGGGAGCGCGCTCTGGAGCGACTACCAGAAGGCGGCCCAGTAGCGCGCCCGTATGGTACAATCCCCCGGGAGGGTCTGCCGTGCGGCTTCTCGTGCTGAATGGGCCCAGTCTCAACCTGCTCGGGGAGCGTGAACCGTCTGTCTACGGCCAGGAGACATGGCCGCAGATCGAGGAGCGGCTCGCGCGCCGCGCGGCCGAGCTCGGCGT
>JAJYTV010000245.1 GCA_021792885.1 Bacillota bacterium | reverse complement strand
GCGCTCGCGCGCCTCACGCCGGAACATCGGGAAGTGCTGACGCTACGCCTGATGGACGGCCGCTCGGTCGCGGAGGTGTCGGAGATGCTGCTGCGCACGCCGGAGGCGGTGCGGGCCTTGCAGTATCGGGCGCTGCAGCGCCTGCGCGCCCTCTTGCAGGACGCGGCCAGGGTAGGGGAGGTCCAGCCATGACGCCGGAGGAGAGGCTTTCCGAGGCGATCGATCGGCTGCTCGAGGGCACGCCGGACCTCGCGCAGGACCTGCCGCGCGCGCAGGCGGGCCTGCTCGCGCTCGCGCGCCGCCTGCTCGCCGCTCGCCCCGCCTTTTGGCCGACCGATGAAGCCGCCTTCACCGCGAAGCTGCTCTCGGGCTACCGCGACAGGCGCTCCCCTGGGTTGCGCATGTTCTCGCTTGGGGCGGCTGCGGCAGCCGTCGTCGCTGCGCTGGCACTTGGTCAGCTCGGCGCGGGCGCGGTGCAGCCGCAGGCGCTGCTCCTCGGCGCCGCTACGCCCGCGGCGCAGGCGACGCCGAACGCTCCGCGCACGCAATCGTCGGAGAAGCAGAGCGTGACGAACGGGGTGGCCACACCCCTCGTGATCTCGTCCGCCCCCGCGCAAGGGATCGCCTCCGCCCCCGCGCAAGGGAAGCATGTCACTACGACCTACTCCGTCGCGCTGCCCGTGGCACAGCCGCCTGCGCGTCCCCTGCAGGTGCGCGCGCTCGGGTTCGGCCTAGTCGCGCTGCAATTGCCGACCCCGCAGAGCGTGCGCAGCGGCGTCGTACGCGCGACATCCCTCACCCGGCGCACCTTCCACCTGGCTGCGGTGACGTTGCGCGCGCCCGAGGGACATGGTGTCGCCCTCTTGCAGACGAACGGCCTGCCTGCGGGATGGTATCGCGTGCAGACAAGCGCCGGCACGGCCGCCCTCTTTGTTCCCGCGCAGGGTGCGCAGGTGCTGGTGCGCCGGTGGACAGCCATACTGAACCCCGCGTCCGGAGGCCCCTTCGCCGTGCGCTTCCAGAAGACGCGCACGGAAGTTGCCTTCCCGCTCGGCGCCTCCGGCCCCTTGCGCCTGGTGGGACCGGCCGGCGCGGAAGACCCGCTTCTCTCCAGCGTTCGGACGGTGTGGGGCAGACCCGCGCTCGTGCTCGTCTTCGACCCGACGCCGAAAGGCGCCGCCGCGTTGCATTTCGTCGGCCCCGGCGGCAAAAAGGCCAACGTGGCCGTGCCGTAGCATCACGGGCTCGCCGGCACAGGGTACTGTCTCGTGAGACAGGAGGGTGCTCATCGTGCAGTGGCCAAGGTGGTCCGAATTGGTGCTGGCGCTCGTCGCGCTGGTTGCGGCCGGGCTGATCGGGTACGGAGTGGGCGGGGCCAAGGCGTCGCAGGGACAGGGGCGCTTCACCGTGACGGCGACCGGGACGTCCCAGGTCTCGCCGAACATCGCGCAGGTGAGTCTCGGGGCGAACGTGCAGGCGTCGACGGCGCAGGCCGCCCTCGGCAAGCTGAACGGGATCGCGAAGGCGATCGTCGACGCGGTGGAGAAGCACGGTATCTCCGCCCAGGATGTGCAGACGGCGAACTTCAATGTCGGCCAGTATTACCAGCCGAACAGCGGTCAGCCGTCCGGCTACCAGGCGAACGAGCAGTTTACGATCACCGTGCGCACGCTCGCTTCGGCCAGCGGAGTGATCGATGCGGCCATGGCGGCCGGCGCAAACCAGTTCAACAATGTGAACTTCTCCGAGTCCGATCCGAACGCCGGCCAGCAGCAGGCGGTGCAGCAGGCACTGAAGGCCGCGAAGCGGCAGGCGGTGCGCGAGGCCGCTACGCTTGGCGTCTCCCTGGGGAGCGTCGTGTCGGTGCGGGTGCAGAACACCCAGACCCCCGGTCCGATCTTCGCCCAGCGGTCGGCCGCGGTAGCGTCGGCCGTCGTGCAGCCCGGAAGCCAAGCCGTGAGCGTGCAGGTCGACGTCACCTACAGCTACCGCTGAGCGGATGGCAGCAGGCGGCGCGGACCCGATCGGTCGGGCCCGCGCCGCGTCGCACTCGAGGAGATCTGCCTGCCGCGTGCGAGGAAGGAATTTGACAGCGCATGTAGAAAAATGAAACCTACATTTTGGCGTATTCGGTCGACCTCGACCGAAGGGAGTGGAACTCTTTGGGCTTGCCGTTGCGCCGGTCGCTCATCGGGTACCGGCGGCGGAGCACAGAGGCGTTGTTCGCGGAACTGGAAGAGGAGCAGCGGATCACCCGCGTCGAGCGGGAGAACCGCCTCAGTGAGTTGGCGCAGGAGATCGTGAAGGTGCGCGAGGAGTTCCGAGAGCGGGAACATCTGGTGCAGGAAGAGCAGGAGGAGCAGCGCGTGCTCATGGCGCTGCTTGAGGAACTGTCGGCTCGCGGCATGCAGATGCTCGAGGCGGCCAAGGCCAGCTTCGCGAAGCGCGAGGCGAAGCTGCAAGAGGAACTGGCTCGCCGCGAGGCCGTGCTTGGACAGCGCCGGCAGGCGCTGCACGCGCTGCGCGACACGACAGCGTCCGTGGTCCGGAAGGCGCTGGAGGCGATGGAGGACTTGCCGGAGGCCGAGGCCCCTGCGCCGCAAGCAATTGCCGAAGCACCGACCACAGAAGGCGACGTGCAGCCGAACGCGGAACACCGCACACGAGCTGGGGCATAGCCGTGCCATCGAGGCGCACGAAGCCGAAGCTTCGGGTACAGCGCCTGCCGAAAGGACTCTTCGGCTATCGGCGCGACGACGTGATGCAGGCAGCAGAACGCTTGGACGAGGAAGAACAGGCCGCCGAGGAGCAGTTCACCGCGCGCGCAGCCGATCAGGAAGCGGAGATCGCGCGCCTGCGCGGGCGGCTGGGCGTTCTGGATGATGTGCTCTCCCGGCTGCGCCGGGACCGCGCCTGGCTCGCGCACCTCGTTGCGCTCGCGCGTGCCAACGCGTCCGTGCTTGACGAAGGTTCGCGGCGCGAGGTCGACCGGCTCACGGTCGAGCAGGAGACGGAGCAGTCCCGACTGCGCTCCTACATGCCGCGGGTGGAGCAGGAGATCACGGACGTGGAGGCGGAGGTGCGGCGCCTCGCCCAGCGGCTGGCTCAGGCCGTCCGGGATGAAGGGGCCGTGGCGCCGGATGCCGCGTCGAACGATTTCGCCGACGTCGCTGCCGCCCTCTTTGCGAAAGTTCCCGACCACTTCCCGACGCGTCGCCTGCCCCGCGGGCGGACGCTGTTTGAACTCGCCCCGGAAGGCGCACGTCTGCAGCTGCGCGGCGGCGCCGTGGTCGGCAAGGTGATCGGCGTCGTGGTGATCAGCGCTCCGCCGCATCGCGTGCTCGGGTTTGCGGTGGTCGAGGAGGACGGGCGCGCGGGGGCCGTACCGGCGGCAGACGTCGCCGCTCTGCGGCAGAGCACGGTGCTGGTGCGCGATGGATACCGCCTCGTGGATGAGGACGAGGTGCCGGACGAGGCCGCCCGGGCGATCTTCCCGGTGGCGCGGGCCGTGCCCGCTGCCGACGGCGGGCAGGCTGCGGATACGGTTGGTGCGGCGCAGGAGAACGTGCCCCGCTCCTTCGTCACGACGATGGAGGCCGACGTCGTTGCCGCCGTCGAGGAGGCGGCGGCCGGGCAAGAGGTGGCGGGCTCCCGTGAGGACGAAGGCGGCCGGCCGAGCACCGTCGCAGAGGACGCCCGCCCGGTCCCTCCGGTTGGCGCTGAGGCAGGCGCAGATCTCGCAAGCGCACTGCAGGCAGGGCCTTCCGCGGTTGCGCAGGATCCCCCGCCGAGCGCGCCGCACAGCGGAGCATCCCCGGACGGCGCGGCGGACGACGCGGCGTTGGGGCGCGAGGCCACCGATGCGCTGCGCGCCGCGCCCGGCGCAGACGAGGTCGCGCCGCCTGATCCGCCGACGGCGACAGGTCGGCCTGAACGGACCGCGACGGGGGAGGAGCGCTACGGC
>JAJYTV010000244.1 GCA_021792885.1 Bacillota bacterium | reverse complement strand
CCTTCCTCTACCCCTGGGCTAGGCATCCACTAGACCCGCACCCACCCCCCTTCCTGCGTCCGGCCGATCTTGCCCTCGGCTTCGAGGTGCACGAGCGCCGCGAGCACCTCCGCGAGCTCGGACACATCCTCGGCCCGCCGTCCCCGCGCCGCCGCGAGCCGCTGCGCGACCCGCCAGGAAGAGACAGCCGATCCCTCGACGCAGCCCTCGACCCGCGCGATGTAGTCCCGCTGGAAGGCGATCGCCTCCGCCGCCCCCTGCGCGGGCCCGCCGCGCCAGGGCGCGCCGTGCCCGGGCAGCACGAGGTCCGCGGCGATGCGGCCCGTCGCCTCGAGGCTCTCGAGGTACTCACCGAGCGGGTCTCCCTCGCGGTGGGACTGGTACCAGACGTTCGGGCCTTGCGGCGTCAGCAGCTGGTCCGCCGTGAAAAGCCAGCCCCGCCCGCGCTCGTGCAGCACGACCTGCCCCGGACAGTGGCCCGGCATGTGCAGGACGTCGAACGCACATGCGCCGAAGCGCAGCGGCCCTCCGGCCTGAAGGTGCTCTACGTCCTCGGGCAGCGGCTCCATCGGCTCGCGGCGCCTGCCGAGCAGGCGCTCGAGGGGCTCCCCCGCGAGTCCCTCTCTCCGTGCCCAATCGGCCATCTCCTCGGTGGAGAGATGGTGGCGCCGCGCCGCGGGGTGGACGCTGACGCTGCCGCCCCAGTGCGCGTGGACTGCCCCGGCGCCGCTGGCGTGGTCCGGGTGCCCGTGGGTGAGCAGGAGCTGTGTGAGTCCGTGCGGCGGGACCCCGATCGCCTTCATCGCGCGCCCGAGCGCCCGCAGGCTCGTCCGGCTGTGCCAGCCGGCGTCGATCAGCAGGAACTGGCCCTCGCACGCGACGAGGTAGGCGTTGACGAAGGGGACGTCCCACGGCAGCGGCAGAAGGATGCGGTAGAGGCCCTCCTCGAGCTCCCAGGCGTTCTCCGCCACCGTCCGCTCGTAGATCACGAGAGCTCCCGGATGGCGCGCGTCAGGGCGGGCAGCGCCTCGCGGTAGTCCCCGACGAGCCCGAGGCGCGCCGCATCGAAGATCAGGGCATCCGGGTCCCGGTTGATCGCGACGAGCGTCTTCGCCCGCGCGCAGCCGACCATGTGCTGGCTCGCGCCGGAGATCCCGACGGCGATGTAGAGATCCGGGGCGACCGCCTTCCCGGTCTGCCCGATCTGTAAGGCCGCCGGCACCCACCCCTCGTCCACCGCCGCGCGCGAGGCGCCGACCGCGCCCCCGAGCGCCTGCGCAAGTTCGTGCAGCAGCGAGAAGCCCTCCGGTCCCCCGACGCCGCGCCCGCCGGAGACGATCGCAGTCGCCTCCTCGAGGCGCGGTCCGCTCGACGCCTCCACCTCACGCCGCACAACCGTCGGCCAGTTCGCGGCCGGCGCGATCTGCACCGCAAGCTCCCGCACCGTACCGGTGCGGGATGGGTCCGCCGCGCGCGCAGCGCCCGCCCCCGGCCGCAGCGTGATCACCGCCTGCGCCGTCGTCGCCGCCATGCGCGCGATCGCCTTGCCGCCGAAGACGGGCCTCGTCACCTCAACGCGTCCCGCATGGAGCGCGGCCGATGTCGCCTCGGTCACGAGGCCCGCCCCGAGGCGCGCCGCGATGCGCGGCCCGAGGTCGCGCCCGACGCTGTCCGCGGCCAGCAGCAGGAGATCGGGCTGCACCTCCCTCTCCGCCTGCGCGAGCACCTGCATCCCTGCTTCCCCAGGGTGGCGGGCGAGCGCGGGGTCCGCACAGTAGAGCACCGCGTCAGCTCCTCTGGAGATGAGCCCCTGTCCCGCGCCCGCCCCGCCCTCGCCGAGCGCGAGGGCAGTCACCTCGCCACCGTCCACCTGCGCGATCTCCGCTGCCAACCCCAGAAGATCGAGGCCGGCCGGTGTCGCCGCGCCGCCTTGCAGGGTGAGGACCACGAGAATCCCCCCCACTCCCGTCCCTCCCATCTCAGATCGCACCCAGTTCGCGCAGCCGGCGCGCGAGCGCGCTGGCCTTCTCTTCCATGGACCCTCCCTCGACGATCTCCGCCCGCTCGGGCTTCGGCGGCAACGCAAGCGAGAGCACCTCGACCGCGCTCTCCCCGAGATCCGCGAGGATCTCGCCAGCCTGCAGCACGCGCAGCGGCTTGCGCCCCGCGGCCATCACGTCCTTCACCTTCGCCGCGCGCAGCACGTTCGTCTCGTCGTTCGTCACCGTGAGCACGGCAGGCCCGCCGAGCTGCACGACCGCGTACCCGCTCTCGAGCTGCTGGCGCACCGCGAGGGGCTCTGCGGCCTGTTCGACCCGCGAGACGAAGGGGACGCAGGGAAGCGCGAGTTCCTCGGCGACCATCGCGCCGACCTGCCCCGCCTCCCAGTCCGCCGCCTGCCGGCCGGCGAGAACGAGGTCCCACGGCTCCAGCAGCCGCAGCGCGGCTGCGAGCAGGCGCGCCTTCTGGTGCGAATCGAGCGCGCCCTCCTCCGCATCCACGCGCACCGCCTCGTCGCAGGTCAGGGCGAGCGCCTTGCGCAGCGCCTCGTCGGCCTGCTGCGGGCCGAGCGTGAGGGCGGTGATGCGCACGTCCGCGCGCGCCTCGCGCAGCTTCAGCGCGAGCTCGAGCGCGTTCCCGTCGAAGATGCTCAGCACCTGCGGCGCCCGCTCCACCTTCGGCGCCTTGCGCCCTTGATCGATGTCGAACGCCTTCGCGGGGATCTCCGGATCCAAGACCTGCTTCAAGAGGACGACGACGTGCAACTCCCGCTCCCCCTCAGGCCCTGGGTCCGCCCGCGATGTAGATCACCTGTCCGGAGACGTAGCTCGCAAGGTCGCTGCAGAGGAATGCCACGACGTGCCCGACGTCTTCCGGCTGGCCGACGCGGCGCAGTGGGATGGACTTCGCGGCCGCCTCTTTCATCTGCTCGAAGTCGACGCCCATACGCTCCGCGGTGGCACGCGTCATCCGCGTCTCGATGAACCCCGGGGCAACGGCGTTGACGTTGATGTTGAACGGTCCGAGCTCGATCGCGAGCGTCTTCGCGAGCCCCTGCAGGCCCGCCTTGACGGCGGAGTAGTTCGCCTGCCCGCGGTTGCCGAGCGCGGATGTGGAGGAGGTGAAGACGATCTTTCCGTAGCGCTGCGCCACCATGTAGCGCTGCGCCGCCTGCGCCGTGAGGAAGGATCCCTTGAGGTGGGTGTCCATGACGGCGTCCCAGTCCTCCTCCGTCAGCTTGTGGACGAGGTTGTCTCGGGTGATCCCGGCCGACGCGTAGAGGATGTCGATCCGGCCGAACTCCTGCGCCGCCCGCGCGAACGCGGCGTCGACGCTGCCCTGGCTTGTGACGTCGCAGGCGAGAGCGATCGCGCGGCCGCCGACCGCCCGGATCCCTGCCGCCGTCTCCTCGGCCGGCCCGGGGTCGACATCCGTCACGGCGACCGCCGCGCCGCCCTCCGCCAGGATCCTGGCTGTCGCGGCACCGATGCCGCGACCACCACCCGTCACGAGAGCCACCCGGTCCTTGAACTGCATTGCGCTCTCCCCTTCCTTCAGCTGGCCGGACTGTAGATCTCCGCGTCTCCCGCCGTCACGCGCTCCCCGCGCTGGTTCTCCGCCCAGACCAAAGCGGTCGCGATGGCCCTGCCGCCCTCTGCGGGCTGCACCGTCTGCACGATGCCCCTGCAGGTGAGCACGTCGCCGAGCGCCACCATCCCGGAGAAGCGCACTGTAAGTCGCCGCACGCCCTCGGGCCCGGCGATCCCCGCGAGGAACTGCCCGAGGAAGCCCATGCTGAGCATCCCGTGGGCGATCACGCCGGGAAGGCCCACCGAGCGCGCCGTCTCGACGTCGGTATGGATCAGGTTGTCGTCGCCGGACGCGCCGGCGTAGCGCACAAGCTGCACCTTGGAGATCGGGTCCTTCACGAGGGCCGGGAGTTCCTGTCACGGCGCGAGCGTTCCCT
>JAJYTV010000243.1 GCA_021792885.1 Bacillota bacterium | reverse complement strand
GAGGAGATCCGGACGGATGCCGGAGTGCTCGGTCGCCCAGAACTTTGCGGTGCGGCCGAAGCCGGTCTGCACCTCGTCGACGATCAGCAGGATGCCGTTCTTCTCCGTGAACTTGCGCAGCCACGGCAAGAAGCCCGGCGGCGGCACGACGAAGCCGCCCTCGCCCTGGACGGGCTCGACGATCACCGCGGCGACGTCCTCGACGGCGACCTGCGTCAGGAGTGCGCGCTCGATCCGGCTGTAGCAGCGCTCGTCACAGACGTGGCCGGGTCCCTCGGCCATGTCGCAGCGGTAGCTGTACGGGAACGGCACGCGATAGACCTCCGGCGCGTAGGGGCCCATGCCGCCCTTGTAGGGGTGGACCTTGCTCGTCAGCGTCATGGCCATCAAGGTGCGGCCGTGGAAGGCGCCCTCGAACGAGAGGATGCCCTTGCGGCCGGTAGCGAGGCGCGCGATCTTGACCGCGTTCTCGACCGCCTCGGCGCCGGAGTTGAAGAAGATGCTGACGACGTCGCCGCCGCCAGGGAAGGTGCGGTTCAGGCGCTCGGCGAGCCGCGCGTAGCTCTCGTAGGGGATGTTTGTGAAGTCGGTGTGCAGGACGTGGCGCAGCTGCTCTTCGAGGGCGGCCACGACGCGCGGGTTGCGGTGTCCGACGTTCTGCACCCCGACGCCGCCCGTGAGGTCGATGAAGGTGTTGCCGTCGACGTCCGTGACCAGCGCGCCCTCGGCGCGGTCGACGACGGGCGCCGCGACGGAGACGGCGCGCGGCGTGGCGGCGGAGATGCGCTGGAGCACCTCGAGGCTCTTCGGACCGGGGACGGCGGTGCGGATGTCGATGTGACGTGTCTTTTGCAAACGATCGCCTCCTTGGTTCGGGTTACATGGCGCGGGGAGATCCCCGCATAGCGTTGGAGCGGGAAGGTGGTGCGATGAATGCGTGAACCGGCAGTCCTGGGCATGGCGGTGCTGCGCTACCTCTCCGCGACGGTGGAGCTCGTGGCGGCCACGCTGATGCTGCGCTCCGGCCGGGTTTCCACCGCAGTTTCGATCAACGCCGCGCTGGGGCTCTTCGGCCCCACCCTCTTCGTCGTCGTGTCCGCGATCGGGATCTGGGGCCTCGCCCAGAGCGGTTCGGTGTCCTGGGCGAGGCTCGCCATGATCTTCAGCGGCGTCGTCCTGATCGTCTACGGCGCAACCCGCTAGAGCGGCTTGCGCTGCCGCGTGGCCTCCAGCGAATCGCGCTGCACCCGCCGCTGGCAGCTCTCGCACACGTACGCCCCGCTGCCGCGGCGCTGGCGCTCGTGCTCAGCAGCCCACTTCTCGACGGTGTCGGCCCGCCCGCAGATCGAACAGCGCACCTCCACGACGATCCCTCCCTAGGACGCCGCGAGCACCTCCCGAAGGAGAACTGCGAGCGCCTGCGCGTCCTGGTGCGCTATTCTTTCCAGATCCCCGCCACGGTAGCGCGCCACGAGTCCGATGGCGAGGCCGTCGACGCCTGCCGGCTGGAGCCTCGCCGCGAGCGGCCGGAACTCCGGCCGGACGGCGACACAGGCCCCGTCCCGCCGCAGGCCGTGGAGCCTGGGCGGTGCGGCATAGCCCCCGCCCCGTGCGAGCAGCACCGGGCCGGAGCCGATCTCGATTCCATCATCCTCATCCAGTACCTCGAGCGCAACCCCCAGCGGCCGCCTCTGCTGCAGCAGGAGGGCGGCCCCGCCCTGCTGCGAGAAGGCGCTGCGCGAGAGCCCGACCGCGGTGAAGTCCCCGATCTGCCCGAGCACCTCGAGCGCAGCGGCGATGCACGCCCTGCGTCCCGCGTCCGGTCCGACCAGCGCGCCCCCGATGGCGCGGCGCGGCGCCCCGAAGACGGCCGCACACCCGACATCGATCGGCTCTCCCAGCGGGTCGAAGGTCAGTTCGTCCTTCTCGAGGCGCAGGATCGCCTGACGATCGCCAGCGGCGACAAGGCGGCCGGCGAGGGCTTCGGCTTTGGGGCCGTGCGCCGGGGCGCCGGCGCCCTTGCCGCCCGGTCCGCCGCCCGTCGCGATGAAGGTGGGCTCGTCGAGGCCGAAGAGCAGGAGCTGTCCCCCGCCGCCCTTGCGCGCGAGGAGGTTTCCGACGCCGTCGACCTCCACCTCGGCACCCAGGGCCTCGAACTCCCGCCGCAAATGGTCGCGCAGCGGCCCTTCCGCGCCGGACGGGGCCGCGAGGGACGCCATCTCCTCGAAGCGCCGCTGGATGGCATCTTGCATTCAGAGCACCTCCCGAAGCGAATGGAGCCAGGCGGCCAGGAGATCCTGCGCGGCACGCAGGTCGTCGAGCGAGATCAGCGAGGCCGGCGAATGCAGGTAGCGGGCGGGGATCGAGAGGGCGCCTACGCGTACGCCTTCCGGCCAGAGCGCCGCGGCGTCGTTGCCGCCCCCGACGCTGCGGCGCCACTGCCAAGCGGCGCCCGCCGCCTCCCCCGCCCGGACGAGCGAGCGCATGAGGGGAGCATCGGGGATGGTCGAGCGATCGACGACCGTGAGCGCGGGGCCTTCGCCGAGGCGGGTGCGCGCCACGCCCTCCGGCGTCTCCGGGGTGTCGCCGGCGGCGGTCGCCTCCAGCACGAGCGCGACGTCCGGCTGGATCCGGCGCCCGGCGACGCGGGCCCCGCGCAGCCCCACCTCCTCCTGCACGGTGAAGGCGACATGCAGGGGGAAGTCCGTCTCCTGCTGCAGCGCCCAGAGGGCGAGGTGGACGCCGACGCGGTCGTCGAAGGCCTTGGCGATCGCGGCGTGTCCGTCCGCCGTCTCGGCGTAGGGCGTGTCGAAGGTGATCATCTCGCCGACGGGCGCGGCCGCTTGCGCCGCCTCGCGGCTTCCCTCGCCGATGTCGACGTAGAGGTCGTCGTAGCCGAGCGGGGCCCTGCGCTCCTTGCCGCTCAGATGCGCAGGGGCGAGGCCGATCGCCCCCTCCCGGCCGGCGCGGCCGACCCGCACGGGCTTGCCGGGCAGCACGGCGGCGTCGACGCCGCCCGCAGCGCGGATGCGCAGATAGCCCTCCGCGGTGTGTCCCACGACCATCAGCCCGACCTCGTCGAGATGGGCCAGGAGGAGCACCCGGGGGCCGGGTTTCCCGAGACCGCGCGCGGCGTAGAGGTTGCCGAGCGCGTCGGTCGAGACGTCCTGCACCGCGTCGGGCAGCGCCTCCCGCACGAGCGCGCGGACGAGTTCCTCGCGCCCGGGGGTGCCCCGCGCCTCGCAAAGCTCTTTCAGTCCCATCGGAGATCCTCCCTTGGGAAGCCCGATGCGGCGAGGGCGGAGAGCAGCGCGGCCGTGTGTTCGACGTCCGCGATCGCCACCACCTCGGCCGGTGAATGCATCGACGTGAGCGGGATCGAGACGACGCCTGTCGGGATGCCGAGCCCACCGATCTGCAGCGCCCAGCCGTCGGTGCCGGAGTCTCCCGGCAGCGGCTCGCGCTGGGTGGGAATCCCCGCGGCGTCGGCTGTGCGCTGCAAGAGTGCCTCGACCGGAGGCGCCACATTCGGGCCGACGCCGATCGCCGGTCCACGGCCGAACTCCATCAGGCTGTCGCGAACCGCGACCTCCGGCTGCTGGGCGAAGGTCACGTCCACGGCGAGCGCGAGGTCCGGCGCGAGGCCTGCCCCGAGGTAGGCAGCGCCCGCGCGCCCGATCTCCTCGGAGGCCGTGAACGCGAACGCGAGACGCACCCCCAGATCATGGCCCTGCAGAGCCTCGAGCGCCAGGCAGAGGGCGGCGACGGAGGCGCGGTTGTCGAGGCCGGGCGCGCTGAAGCGCCCTTCCCCGAGCGTGCGGGGGGCGACGCGGAAGTAGGCCGGTGTTCCCGCGCCCGGAAGGTCCTCCTCCCTGGCAGATCCGAGGTCGATGTAGAGGTCCTCTTCCTGCAGGGGCTTGTCGCGATCTGCCCTGCGCCGCAGGTGCGGCGGCAGCATGCCGACGACGCCTGGG
>JAJYTV010000242.1 GCA_021792885.1 Bacillota bacterium | reverse complement strand
CGATGCGCACGTCGCCGACGAGCCAAAGCGCGCAGACCGTGATCATGAAGACGACGGACGGCGGCAAGGCCTGGGCCACCTACCCGATCCCCGGCGCGGCGGTGCAGCCCATCGGCAACAACCTCCTGCTGCAGTTCCAGAGCCAGCAGGACGGCACGCTGACAGGTCTCGGCAGCACGTACCGCACGACGGACGGCGGCAGGACCTGGACGGCGCAGCCGTAAGGGAGCCGGCGCAAGCGAAGGAGCCCCGCAAGGCGCGATGCCTTGCGGGGCTCCTTTCTACGCGAGGCGGGACAGCAGGCCCGTGACGTCCAGGACGCGCTGTGCGACCGTCTCGGGGGAGTCGATTGCTTCCAGCACGCAATCCGCGGGACCACACCGCTCGAGCGCCTGCGAGAGCTCCTCTGCGCGCGCGAGGTGCCAGGCGAGCGAATCGCCGCGCTCGCGCCGGCGCAGGCGCTCTTCGAGGGTGGAGAGCGGTGCGTGCAGGCGCACCACGACGACGTCCGCGCCCGGGATGGCGGCGCGGACGTCCGCAACGTCGCCCGCGTCCTCCATGACGCGCGGCACGATGAGGCAGCGCGCACCGCAAGAACGCGCGTTCGAAAAGAGCACCGCGAGGTTCGCGAGCGAGAAGCCGGAGGCAAAGCGGTCTCCTGGGGAGCGCGGCTCCAGTTCGCTCAGGGCGTCGAGGTCCGCGAGCGCGTGGGCGACATGGCGCTCCGTGAGGAGATGCGAGAGCGCGTCCGCGACCGTCGTCTTGCCGACGCCGACCGGGCCGCTCAGCACGAGCACCACCGCCCGCATCCACCAGGCGAGTGCGACCTGCTCCGCCTGCTTCAAGAACGCGTCCTTCCCATCCAGATAGGCGTCGATGTCCGCGGGGAAGCGCGCCGCAAGCTCCGCCTTCAGCCTGCCGTATTCCGCCGCCGTTTCGGGACGCGCGCGCAGGTAGTCCCGCAGCGCGAGGTGGCGCAAGATCTCGGGACTGCCGGTCTCGTAAACGTGCACGTGGCAGGGCGAGGGCGGCTCTTCCCTGCGGAAGTAGCGGCGGCCGGGGAGTCCGTACTCGCCCATCGCCTCGTATCCGAGCTCTTCCAGCGCGGGATTGAGCGCGTCGACGGCCGAGAGCACGCGCACGACTGGCAGGATGTCGATGAGGGGCTTCGCTGCGAGCCCTGGGACGGAGGTGCTGCCGATGTGGTGAAGGTAGAGGGCCTGCCGGCCGAAGACGGCGCTGAGGCGCTCGGCCTCTTCGCGAAACTGCGCAGGCCAGGCTGGGTTTGGCTCCGCGACAATGACCTTTCTCGGCTTCGTCATGCCTTCACCAGCGCGGCGAGTTCCCGCCACCACGCGATGTCGAAGAAGGAGCCGGCCCGGCCGCTCGTCGAGGGCAGGACGAACACCGGGGTGCCAGCGAGGCGCTCGGGCTGGAGGCCGTAGGCGGTCTTGCGGCCGAGAAGCTCCTGCGCTGCGCGCTTGCCGTTCGTGGCGAGCAGGCCCGGCCTGAACTGGTGCAGCTTCTCCACCACGGCGACGGGGGAGAAGGCCTCCTTCGGCAGCGCGTCGTCCGCGCCGAATGCGGTCTTGACGACGTCGGTGAGTCCGATGCCGTAGGAGAGGAGCTGCGGGTACTCCTCGGGGTGCAACTGCCGATCCGTCAGTCCGACCTCGAAGAGCGTCGGCCACAGCCGGTTGCCTGGTCCCGCGTAGTACGCCCCGCGCCGTGCCGAGACCGTCCCCGCGGCGCTACCGCAGATGACGAGCCGAAGGCCCTCGCGCAGGAGGTCCGGCAAAACCGTCTCTCCGGAGATCTCGTCAGTCATCGGCGTGCTCCGCGCGCGCCGACTGCACGAAGGCGACGAACGCTTCGGCTGCCGCGCTGCGGTGGGCGTCCCAGACGAGGTAGAGCGGGCGCTCGATCCGCAGGCCCCGGATCCGCAGGCCGCGCAGATCGCCCGGCGGCTCGCCGTGCAGCGCGAGGTGCGAGACGAACCCGACGCCGATCCCGCTGCGCACCGCGGCGAGCACAGCCTGCACGGAGTTCACCGTGAGGGCGATGCGCCGTGCCGCGTAGGGAATGCCGGCGGAAGCGAGACGCTCCTCGATCGTCCGGCGCGTGCCGGAGCCTGGGGGACGCTCGACGAAGTTCTGGCGCAGGAGATCCTCGAGGGAGATCTCGCTCTCTGCGAAGGCCGGGTGCGACCTGGGCACGGCGAGCACCAGCTCGTCGCGGCCGATCTCCTGCACCGAGAGAAGCCCGCGCGCCGGCGGGTGGCCGGTGAAGCCGACGTCGCACGTCCCGTCGGCGACGCACCGCTCGGCCGCCTGCGAGTCCATGATCGAGAGCTGCGCCGAGAGACCCTCGTGGCGCCCTGCGAACGCGGCCAGGAGTCCCGGCACGAAGCTCTCGCCGGGTGCGGTGCTGGCGGCGATCTGCAGGATTCCTTGCAGTGGGCTCGGCGCATGCAGCGTGTCGCGCAGCCGGCGCTCCTCGGCGAGCGTGCCCTCCGCAAACCGCAGGAGCGAAAGGCCAGCGCGCGTCGGCGTCACCGACCGGCCGCTGCGCGTGAGGAGCTCTTGTCCCAAGTCCGCCTCCAACCGGCGGATCCGCCGCGAAGCCGTCGGCTGGCTGATGTTCAGGCGGCGCGCGGCATCCGAGATGCTGCCCTCGCGCAGGATCTCGACGAAGAGCGTGACATCCTCGAGTTCCATGCTCCACCTCGCTTCCGCCTTGTCCTGGGACGTGCAATACATGCGAAAAACGTATGTGTCGTTGCTGGAACTGTCGCTTCTACGTATGGTAACAGCGAACCCAAAAGGGGGGAGCCGTTTGCTCGAAGTGACGCCGAGGCCGCGCAGCCAGCCGACCGTCATCGCGGTGATCGTTTTCATCGTACTGCTCGTCGCTGGCATCTTCTACGCCAAGTGGGATCCCTACTTCCACAAGGCGTTCACCACGGCCGCGACACACACGCTCGGCGCGTCGATCATCAGCGGCACGGCCGCAAGCCCGCCGCCTCCATCGCTCGCCGCGGCATGGGACTACTTCCTCGCCTACTTCCAGGACATCTGGATCGCCCTCATCGTCGGACTCGTGCTAGGCGCCGGGGTACAGGCCCTCCTGCCGCGCGACTGGCTCTTGCGCGTGTTCGGAGTGGCTGGCGCGCGTAGCGCGCTGCTTGCCGGAGTGCTCGCGCTTCCTTCAATGATGTGCACCTGCTGTTCCGCGCCGATGGTCGTCGGCATGCGCCGCGCGAACGTCTCGAACGGGGCCGCGCTCGCGTACTGGCTCGGCAACCCGGTCCTTAACCCTGCCACGATCATCTTCATCGGGTTCGTGCTCGGCTGGAACTGGGCCCTTCTGCGGATCATCATGGGCATCCTGCTCGTCGTCGGCGCCGCCTGGCTCGGCAGGCGCGAGGACATGCGCGACGGCGTCAGCGCTGAGGCGCTTCTCGACAAGCTGCCGCCTGAGGAGAAGGAGCCGCCGAATCGCTTCATCGCGTGGCTCCGCGCCCTCTGGCGGCTTTGCATCGGACTGATCCCGGAGTACGTGGTCGTCGTCGCGCTGCTCGGGCTCGCGCGCGCCTGGCTCTTCCCGGCGATGTCGCCGGCGATCGGCGGCAGTATCCTTCTCCTCATCGGCCTCGCGATCGCGGGCACGATCTTCGTCATCCCGACGGCGGGCGAGGTTCCGATCATCCAGACGCTGATGGGATATGGCCTCGGTGCCGGCCCCGCGGGCGCACTCCTGATGACCTTGCCGGCCGTCAGCCTGCCCTCGATCGCGATGCTGGGTGGCGGCCGCGCGGTCTCGTGGAAGCTGCTGCTGAACGTGAGCATCCTCGTGGCGATCGCAGGCATCGTCACGGGCGTGGTCGCCCTCTCGATCGGCATCTAGCAACGGCCCAAGGGTATGAACAGTTCGCCTTGAATCCAATCGGATCTGTGCACATCTTTCCATCTTAG
>JAJYTV010000241.1 GCA_021792885.1 Bacillota bacterium | reverse complement strand
CCATAGGGGATGCGTCTCGCTGGCCGGTCCCCCGCTGATCTGCTGCACAGCCCTCGTCGCCACATCCAGGGTGAAAAGGTGTGTACGCACGTCGTCGAGATAACCCTGGCCGTCCTCCTTGTGCTGCGTGCGGCGCAGCACCCAGGGGCCTGGCGAATCCTTGTCGCGCCGACGCTTGAGGTACTTGCGCTGTTCGTCGTCCGGCACGCGACTGCAGAATACAATCCGATGAGCGTCGGGTCCCCAGGAGAACTCTTCAACGCCTTCTTCGATACGTGTCAGCTGACGAGGTTCGCCGCCATGGGCGAGATCGAAGAGCCAGATCTGGTTTTTGGGCTCAGACTCGTCCTTGCCCACCTGCTGTTCGGCGATCTCGACTTCATCCGGACGTGCCGAGAGGAAGGCCAAGAGCGTTCCGTCCGGCGAAAACCTCGGCGAGGAGTCCGATGTCCCGCTGCGGGTAAGTCGGTGCGGCGGGTGCGTGCCGTCCGTGTCCACGATCCATATCGAGTGCATCTGCTCATCTTTGCTTCGCCGAAACTGCTCAGTGACATAGACGACCTTTCGCCCGTCTGGAGACACCGCCACGTCAACGAGCCGCACGTGACGGTAGACGTCGGCAAGCCGTATGAGGGACGACTGCGAGGCTTCGCTTGGCATGAGACCTTACCCCTCTTCAATGTTCGCCGCTTGTCGCATAGACAACACCCGAGTTCGCTTCTGCACCGCCGGAACCCCTCTACGGCACATCTTTGGATAGCCTCCGGCGGCAACGATGGGCAAAGACCACTACCCCGCAGCCGTATCGTCCGGACGGTTCGTCATCGGAGAAGGCGAGCGCCCTTCACCCAATAGCGCCTGCAGGTGGCCCGCTACTTCTTGGTGCCGCTTCACTTCCGTCTCCCAGCCACGCATCGTTGCGTCGCGGATGAGCAGTTTGACGTCCTCCAACTGCCGCCTTATCACCTCCTGCTCCTCCGGCAACGGCAGGAACGCCGGACACCGCTCGCAGACGTTCGCGACCGGGCAGGACTGCTGGGCGAGTTCGCGCAGGCAGTAGCCGTGGGCGAGCCGCGTCTTGAGCTTGTCGTTCTCGATCCAGTAGGCTTCCGGCTGTCCACCTGATGCGGTCGCCGCAGCTTCCAGCATCGCCGGCGAGTACTGGCTCTTCGCTGCGTTAAGCGCCGCCTCGTACTGCTGCCTGACTGTCGCGTCGAAGAGGTGGCCGTAGCGCAGGCTCATGGTCGCGCTGACGTGGCCGAGTAGCCGCATCAGGGCTGGCAGGCTGATGCCGGCGTTGATCAATGCGGTCGCGTAGGTGTGGCGGAACTGATGCGGGGTGATGTGCAGTGGCCGGCCTTTGGCGTCCACGAGCCCCGCCATCCCCACCGCGCGCCTCAGAGTGTTGCGGATGAGGGCGATGCTGACGCGCGTACCGTGACGCATGAGCAGGAACTCGGTGGGGCGTCCGGTCTCGGGATGCGGCAGCGGTCGCACGGCTCCTCGCGCCTGCGCGATGGTGTCGAACATCGCCACCGTCTCCGCATCGATCGGCACCATGCGCTCCGTGCGCAGCTTGCCGAGCGGCACCTTGAGCCAAGCCCCCTGGCCCGGCACCTGGTGCACGCAGTCCAGTTCGAGGTTCAGCAGCTCGCCGATGCGCAGCCCCGTGGCGCGCAGAATCTCCAAGGGGTAGCGTTGGAAGGGGTCCTGCAACGTGCGGATCGCCGCCATCAGGCGTGCTTCCTGGTCCTGCGGGATGAAGCGCGGCAGGGGCTTGTCCCGTTTCGGGACATCGCTCGGGAACAGGAGACGCCGCTTGGGCGCCTCCTCCCAGCCCCACTCGGTGATGGTGTCGAAGAAGAACTTGATGTCCAGCACGCCGTGCTGGCGCTCCCTCGCGCTGTAGCGCTGCGGGGTCCCGCCTCGCGGTGTCCACTCGCGCGTCGCGTTCCAGACGAGGTAGGGCTCGATGTGAGCATCCCGGCGCAGATCGCCGACGCTGCGCACCTCGGGATGATGCTCCGCAAGGTAACGGGCGAACGGCACGAGGGAGTGGCAGTAGCCGATCACGGTCGAGGTGCGTCGCGTGGCGGCCATCTGTTCGATGTAGCGCAGCATCTCGGCCTTCAGCTCAGGCTGTGCCACCCCTTTCAGGTAGCCCGCCCAGGTGTGCTCGCGCGCATGACCGTGCGGAGTTGGCCGCTCATAGATCCCGAGGTGGTAGAGAACGGTCTCCGCAGCGTGCACGTAGTGGCGCCAGTACTTGGTCGTTTGCCCGGTCTCCTTCTCCCAACGCTGGGTGGCACTGCGGAAGTCCTTGAAGTCCGCGGGAGTGAGGTCACGAAGACGCTTTCCGGTCTGCACCAGAACACGCATCAGCACCTCGGTCAGGAGGCTTCTGACCGTATACGGGGTGAACCCGAGCTGCGGGGCGATCCCGGTCACCGCGGCGACGTCCTCCGCGTAGGGCGAGTGTGGCGCCTGCCGTACGAGCTGCGGATGGTGCGAAAGCAGGTAGGAGTAGCCGGGCCGCAGGTGGCCGTGCAGCAGTAGGTACGAGATGAAGGAGTTCTCGCGCTGCGCCAGGTCTTCGAGGGCTGCTGCAACCGTGGGGCTGTGCCAGTCGAGCCCATCGAGACGCGCGAGCAGCGCCCTCGCACCGCGCATGCGCTCATACCTGGAGTGGTACGAAAGGCCGAGCCGCACGGTGAAGTCCGCGTAGTCTTCGAGGATCGCGGCGATGTCTGGACGCGGTGCCCTACCCGCGCTACTCGCCGCCATGCCCTTCACCCGCCTTCACGCGTTGGAGCGCCCGGTCGTACTCCTCGCGCAGGTGCTGCGCCGTGAGATGGATGTAGACGAGGCTGCTCTCGATGTGGGCGTGGCCCATCAGGTCTCGCAGCACGTAGGCGTCGACGCCTGCCTGCGCGAGATTGGTCGCGTAGGTGTGGCGCAGGCGATGGGCGTTCCCCGCCCGCACTCCCGACCGCAGGCGGTGGTAGCGGAAGATCCGGCGCAGCCCCGCAGGGGTAAGGGACATGCCCCGGTGCGGTCCCTTGGCGGCGAGGAAGATCTGGGGTTCCCCCGACTCCGGCCGCTCGTAGAGGATGTAGCGCTGCACGAGGCGCAGAGCGTCCGCATCCACCGGCACCACGCGCTCGCGCCCGCCCTTGCCCCAGACGCGCACCCTGCCGCCGGGGAGATCGAGGTCCTGCATCTGCAACGACAAGATCTCGCTCGAACGCAGGCCGCCGTAGAGCATGAGGAGCGCTATAGCCTTGTCCCGTAGCGTGCGAAAGCTCCCAACGAGGCGTTCCACCTCGGCCGGCGAGAGGCTCCGCGGCAGCCGCTGCGAGGCCTTGAGGCGCAGGGCGCTCCGCGTGACGCGCCTTCGGATGTGGCCGAGGAGCCCGTAGGGCGCCATCGTCCAGGCGCGGCTCACCTGTCCACGCGGCACGGGGTTGCGCGGCAGGCTCTCAGGATCGATACGTAGGAGGTGCTCGTAGAAGCCGTAGATCGCCGCAAGGCGCCGGTTGATCGTCGCGGTGGCCATGCCGCCGGCGCGGCCGTCTTCCAGCCGGTAGACGTTCCTGCCCGGCCGCTGGGGGTTTTCCCGCCGCTTCTCCCACTCGATGTAGTTGAGGAGATCCTCGGTCGTCACCTGCCGGGCGTCTTTGCCCGTCGCCTCGAGCCAGCGCCAGAAGGCGAGCATGTCGTAGGCGTAGGCGCGCACGGTGTGGCGCGAGAACCCGCGCGTCGCGACATACCCAAGGTACCCTGCGATGACCGCGACCTCCTGGCCCTCGTCGTCCAGGACCGCGAAGAACGGGGCCTCCTCGCGCACCGCCACATGGAACATGACGCATACCCCCCGCGCTCCCCTGGCGCCCTCGGCCTATGGCCTCCTGCACCAGGGGAGCCTCCCGGAAAGCTCTCCCAAGGCCATGCTATCCACCTTGGAAGGAAGCGTCAAAGTCCGTATTGGCCGGTTAACGGAACGCGCGCATA
>JAJYTV010000240.1 GCA_021792885.1 Bacillota bacterium | reverse complement strand
CGCGGAACGAGCACGGCTTGATCGACTCAGTGACGAAGCAGCCGAGGATGCCGCCAGAGATCTCCGTGCCGCCGGAGTAGTTGATGATCGGCAGCTTGCCGTGGCCGACGGTCTCGAAGAAGAAGCGCCAGGGCTCCGTATTCCACGGCTCTCCGGAAGAACCGAGCACGCGAAGCTTGGGCATCGGCCAGCGCGCGACGGGCTCCGCGCCGTGCGGCATCAGCGCCCGCACCGCCGTCGGCGAGATGCCGAAGTGCGTCACGCCGTGCTCGGAGATCATCTGCCACAGCCGGTCGGGACCTGGATAGTCCGGCGTCCCCTCGTAGAGCATCACGCCCGCGCCGAGCAGCGGCGCGCCGAAGATCGCCCACGGCCCCATCATCCATCCCATGTCGGTGAACCAGAACAGAAGGTCTCCGGGGCGCACATCGAAGGCGTGCCCGAGGTCCTGCGCAGCCTTGACGGGGAAGCCGGCGTGCACGTGCACCGCACCCTTCGGGCGGCCGGTCGTGCCGGAGGTGTAGATGATCATGAAGGTGGTCTCCGGATCGAACTCCGGGGTCGCAAGCCCCGCCGGGGCGGCCTCCGTCATCGCGCGCCAGTCGACGTCCCGCGCCGCCTGCCAGGGGATGTCTCGCCCGAGGCGGCGCACCACGACCACCTTCTCCACGGTCGGCGAGAGGTCGGCCGCCGCGTCGGCGACCTCCTTCATCGCGACCTCCTTGCCACGGCGCAAGAAGCCGTCGGCGGTGATCAGGGCACGCGCGCCCGCGTCCTGCAGCCGCGCGGCGACCGCCTGCGCGCCGTAGCCCGAGAAGGTCGGCACGAGGATCGCCCCGATCTTCGCGATCGCGTAGGCGGCGATCATCGTCTCCGGCACCATCGGCAGGTAGAGGCCGACGGCGTCGCCGGCTCCGATGCCGATGGCCTGGAGGCCGGCCGCGGCCTTGTCCACGGCCTCCTTCAGCTCCCGAAAGCTGTAGCGGGCGCGCTGCCCGTCCTCCCCTTCCCAGTCGAGGGCGGTCCGATCGCCATGCGGACCCGCCGCATGGACGTCGATCCCCGCATGCGCCACGTTGAACGCCCCGCCGCGGAACCAGCGGGGGAACTCCCGCCCCCCGGAAAGGTCGAGCACCTCGCTATACGGCCGCTGGAACGCGATGCCGAGCGATCGCACCGCAATGTCCCAGAACCAGGCCGGATCCTCCGTCGCACGGCGGCCCAGCGCCGCCACATCGGGCAACTGGAGGTCCTGCAGCAGCCGCCCCAGCACGCTGTGGCGGGCCGCAGCGGGATCCGGCTGCCACGCGATGCCGAGGTGCGCGAACGCGCTCGCGTCGTCTGCCATCCGAAGCCGCCTCCCCCGAGACTCTATCTGACCATGACCAATGGCTCACTTCGCCTCGCGGGGCAGCTTCCCTGCGACTTCGCCCCGCCCTCCCTGCTTGCGCAGGACGGCCTGCGCGGCTTCCGGCAGGCTCGTCCCGAGCTGGGCCGCGAGCGCTGCCAGGACGAAGAGCGCGTCGCCGATCTCGCCCGAGACCGGCTCCGCATCCGGCGCGAGCGCCTTGCGGCCCGCCTGCGCGTTCACGTGGCGGGCGATCTCCCCGACCTCCTCGATCAGGCGGCCAAGGTTCTCGGGCGGCGTCCAGTATCCGCCGTGCTCCGCGATCCATGCCTCGACCGCCGCCTGGAACTGCGCGATCTCCATACTAATCCCCCCCTGCGAGCACGGCGCGAAACGCGCCCGGCACCGCGATGTCTGCGCGCTCCCGCCGGTCGAGCCAGCGGGCGGGCGGGCGGAGCGGCTGCGCCGCGGCGGCGATCCGCAGCACCTCTCCCTGCCATACCTGGTGCGTGAAGACGTGCCGCAGCGGCCACCGCTCTCCCGTGGGCTCCACCTCGACGACGCCCCAGCGTTCCAGTTCCTCCAGCAGCGCCTCGACGCCGGGCGTGCCCTCGTCCCAGAGGACGTGGGGCGGCTCCCAAAGGCCGCCGAGCATCCCCTCCACCGGACGCGGCCGCCACGCCTGGCCGCTCGGCGAGACGACCTGCGCCGCGAGGATTCGTCGAAGGCGAGGCGCTCTCCCTTGGCGCCGCATGCCGAACTCCTCCGGCGCCCCGCCCGCGAAGGCGGCGCAGCCGCCTTGCAAGGGACAGGCTCCGCACGCTGGCCGTCGGGCCGTGCAGATCCGCGCCCCGAGGTCCATCAGCGCATCGCCGAGCGTCGCAGGCGGGGCTGCGGCAAACCACTGCCCGAGCAGCTGCGCCGCCGCCGCCGCCGACGCGGCATCCTGCGGATCGCCCGGGGTCCCGCTGTAGCGCAGGGCGATCCGGCGCAGGTTGGCGTCGAGCGGCGGGTCGGGGATCCCGAAGGCGAAGCTGCGCACGGCGCTCGCGACGTACGCGCCCACTCCGGGCAGCGCGAGCAGCGCCTGCCGCTCCGCGGGCAGGGTGCCCCGCGCCGCGACGCGCTGCGCCAGGCGGTGCAGGTTGCGCGCCCTCGCGTAGTAGCCGAGTCCCTCCCAGCTGCGCAGCACCTCGTCCTGCGATGCCGCGGCGAGTGCACCGAAGTCTGGAAAGCGCGCGAGGAAGGCCTCGTAGCGCGGCACCACCGTCTCGGCGCGCGTCTGCTGCAGCATCGCCTCCGCGATCAGCACCCTGTAGGGGGTACGTGGCGGCCGGCGCCACGGCAGGTCCCGCCCTTCCTCCTCGAACCAGCCGAGCACGGACCGCACTGCCGCAAGCGCAGCCTTCCCATCGAATTGCGCCACCTCACGCCTCCTGCGGCAAAGTTCGGCCTCGGGCGGGCGAATCCCTCGCCGCGCGCCGCCTCGGCGGGACGCGAATGGAAGGGTTTTGGCACCTCTCCCGTCGAATGTCGGTGGCGATCCCAAGGTCACAAGGAAGGTGTGCCTGTGGCGGGGCTTGATCCCCTGGCGAATGTTGTCGAGGCGGGCGCAGAGCAGCCGGACCTCACGGTACGGCTGCCCGATGGCGATGCGTCCGGCGCCGCCGTGAACCGGTGGCTTGGAGAACTGCAGACGACCGTCCAGCACTTCACGCATCAGACGGCGCGGGTCGCGATCCGCGCCGCGCGCACGACGCGGCACATCGCTCGGGTCGCGCAAGGGGCGCACGCCGTGCAGGAGCACGCCGCAATCTCCGCCGAGATGATCGGTCAGACACGCCAGGCGGCCCAGGAGATCGCGCAGGCAGCGCAGGAGGCGACGCAGATCGGCTCCCGCGTCACCCGGGAATCCAGCCAGGGCGCGGCGCTGCTCGGGGAGGCGTCACGCGACAGCCGCACGATTGCTGAGCAGGTGCGCAGCGCCGAGGAACTCATGACCCAGCTCTCCCGCACCATCGGGCGCATCGGTCAGATGAGCGAGCTGATCGCCGACGTGGCCCGGCAGACGAATCTCCTTTCGCTCAACGCCGCGATCGAGGCGGCGCGCGCGGGCGAACACGGGCGGGGCTTCAGCGTCGTCGCCGACGAGGTGCGGCGCCTTGCCGACCGTACCCAGAACTCGACGAAGGAGATCGCGGCGCTGCTCGAGGCGGTCCAGCAGGAGCTTGCGGCGACGGCATCCGCCGTGCAGTCCTCGGCACAGCTCGCGAGCGAGGTGGCAGAGCGCACCGCACAGGCCGACCGCGCGGTGGACGAGATGAACCAGGGCTTCACCGCGTTCTCCGAACTCGTCGAGCGGATCGCCGCCAGCACCGAGCAGCAGACGGCCTCGCTGCACGATGCCACGGGCCGCCTGGAGGCCGTCGGCAAGGAGACGCAGGCGCTCGCGGCGGAAACCGAGGCGCTCGGCCGGCAGTCGGACCTGCTCTCTTCGGACGCGGAAGGCGGCTACGCGGTGCTCGGGCGTGTGCGGGCCGGCACGTTCGTCGACGACGTCCGCCATGATCTCGAGGGCTGCGCCGGCGACCTCGAATCGCTGTTCGCGCAGGCGATCAGCGAAGGGCGCCTCACGGTCGACGACGTGCTCGACCTGCAGTACGTCCCGATC
>JAJYTV010000239.1 GCA_021792885.1 Bacillota bacterium | reverse complement strand
CCCGGCGCGCGGCGCACCTTGATGGAGGCGCGCCACATCACCCTCGCGTTCCTCGGCGACGTCGAGGAAGAGGCCATCCCCTCGGTCCGGCAGGCGATGCGGGAGGCTGCTCAGGCGGCCGCGCCCGTCCCCTATGCGCTCGACCGGCTGGGCGGCTTTCCCGGACGCACGGCCCGCATCCTCGCCCTCACGGGGCGCACGCCAAAGGACCTCGCGGCGCTCGCGCTCGATCTCTCGCGCCGGCTGCGCGAGCGGGGGATCGCGGTGGACGAGAAGCTCTTCCGCCTGCACCTCACGCTCGCGCGGCTGCGCTCGCCCCAGAACCTGCCCCAAGAGGCGATCGCAGAGGTTCGCGCCGCGGCAGAGGAGATTCACCTCTACGAGAGCGAACTTCTGTCTGCAGGAGCGCACTACACCATCATGGAAACCTCGCCCTTATCAGCCGCGCTCCCTCCAAGACAGGGCCCGGATTCTGGAGAAGGTGGGGATTAGGTTGGACCGCGAGCGGGCACTCGACATCGCTCTGGCCCAGATCGAGAAGCAGTTCGGCAAGGGTTCCATCATGCGGTTGGGCGAGGCAGGCGCCTCGATGCAGATTGAGGCGATCCCCACGGGGGCGATCACGCTCGATGTCGCGCTAGGCATCGGCGGGGTGCCGCGGGGACGCGTGATCGAGATCTACGGTCCCGAGTCGTCGGGCAAGACGACGGTCGCGCTGCACATCATCGCGGAGGCCCAGGCGGTCGGCGGCAACGCCGCGTTCATCGACGCGGAGCACGCGCTCGACCCCGTCTACGCGAAGGCGCTCGGCGTGAACACGGACGAGCTCCTGATCTCCCAGCCGGACACAGGAGAGCAGGCGCTCGAGATCGCGGAGGCGCTCGTGCGCTCCGGGGCGATCGACGTCATCGTGATCGACTCGGTCGCGGCACTCGTGCCGAAGGCCGAGATCGAGGGCGAGATGGGCGATTCCCACGTCGGACTGCAGGCGCGGCTCATGTCGCAGGCGCTGCGCAAACTGACCGGCGTGATCGCGAAGAGCAAGACCTCCGCGATCTTCATCAACCAGATCCGCGAGAAGGTCGGGGTGATGTTCGGTTCCCCCGAAACGACGCCGGGCGGGCGGGCGCTCAAGTTCTACGCCTCCGTGCGGATGGAGGTCCGCCGCACCGAGTCCCTGAAGCAGGGCACGGAGGTCGTAGGCAACCGCACCCGCGTGCGGGTGGTGAAGAACAAGGTGGCACCGCCGTTCAAGCAGGCGGAGTTCGATATCCTCTACGGCGAGGGGATCTCCAAGGAGGGGAGCCTCGTCGACCTCGGCACCGAGATGGACATCATCCAGAAGAGCGGCGCCTGGTATTCCTACGGCGGCGAGCGGATGGGCCAAGGGCGCGAGAACGTCCGCGACTACCTGAAGCAGCACAAGGAGATCGCGCAGGAGATCGAGCGGAAGATCCGCGACGCCCTCGTGCAGGGCAAGGTGCAGGCGCCGCTGGCCGGCCCGGGCGAGGAAGCGGACGAGTAGGTGGAGGGCGCCTGGGAAGACCTCCTCGCGCTGCTCGAGCACCGCGACCTGAGCGCCGCGGAGGCGCAGGCCGCCCTGCAGCGCAAGGGGCACACGAAGACGCGCGCCCTCGCCGCGGTGCGCGAGGCGCGCCGCCTCGGTCTCCTCGACGACGCCCGCGTCGCCCGCTCGGTGCGTGAGCGCCAGACCCAGGGCGCGCAGCACGGCATCCTGCGCGTCGCGGACGACCTCGCCCGGCGCGGGGTGGACGACCGCCTCGTGCAGCGGGTGCTCTCGGAAGTGGACGATCCCCTGCGCTGCAAGGACGCGGTCCGGGCCTACATCGGCCGGCGGGGCGCCCCGCGCGAGCCGAGGGAACTGCGCCGGCTGCTCTCGTTTCTGGCCCGCCAGGGCTATGCGGAGGAGTCGGTGCGGGACGCGCTGGAGGCCGAGGGGATCGCCCTGCCGTGGAACGACGCTTGACACCGTCCCTACGGCTCTGCAAGAATCGCATTAGAATGCGGTTTTCTGGGTAGCAGTTCCTTGACTTCTCCAGAAGCTACGGAAGACACCTGGAACATCGGGTCACCACGGATTCGACGGGGGTGGCGACACGGGTACACCGGTCATCGTCCTCCTCGTCGTGTTGGTCGCAGTCGTCGCGGGTCTGGCGGGCTACATGGCGCGGCGTGTCATCGGGGAAGGCGGCTTTCGGGCAGCGGAAGAGGCTGCCAAGCGCATCCGTGAAGAGGCGCAGCGCAACGCAGAAGCCCACCTGCGAGAGGCGATCCTGCAGGCGAAGGAGGAAGCGCATCGGCTTCGGCTCGAAGCCGAGCGTGAGATACAGCAGCAGCGCAGCGACGTGCAGGAGATCGAGCGGAGGCTGATCCAGCGGGAGGAGAACCTGGACCGTCGCACGGAGCAGCTCGACAACCGCCAGGAAGCGCTCGACGGGGACGAGAAGCAGTTGCAGAAGGAACGCGTCGAGGTGGAGGAGGTCCGCCGCCGCGCGCTCGGGGAACTCGAGCGCATGGCGAACCTGTCTGCCGACGAGGCGCGCAAGCTCGTGATCTCCCAGGTCGAGCAGGAGATGAGCCGGGACATCGCGCTGCGGATCCGCGAGACGGAGCAACGTGCGAAGGAGGAGGCCGAGAAGCGGGCGCGCAACATCATCGCGCTCGCCGTGCAGCGCTACGCGGCGGACCACGTCGCCGAGTCGACCGTCTCGGTCGTCGAGCTGCCTTCGGATGACATGAAGGGGCGCATCATCGGTCGCGAGGGACGCAACATCCGCGCGCTCGAGAACGCCACCGGCATCGACCTGATCGTCGACGACACGCCGGAAGCGGTCCTGATCTCCGGCTTCGACCCGATCCGCCGGGAGATCGCGCGCATCTCGCTCGAGCGCCTGGTTGCGGACGGGCGCATCCACCCCGCGCGCATCGAGGAAGTCGTCGAGAAGGTCAAGAAGGAGATGGAGGAGCGCATCTACGAGCAGGGCGAGCAGGCCTGCTTCGAGGTGGGCGTGCACAACCTCCACCCCGAGCTCGTGAAGCTGCTCGGCCGGCTGCGCTACCGCACGAGCTACGGGCAGAACGTGCTGAAGCACTCCGTGGAAGTCGCCGTCGTCGCCGGGATGATCGCCGCCGAACTCGGTGCGGACGTCCAGGTCGCGAAGCGCGGCGGCCTGCTGCACGACATCGGCAAGGCGCTCACGCACGAGATGGAGGGCACCCACCTCGAACTCGGGATCGACCTCCTGCGCAAGTACAAGGAGTCGCAGGAAGTCATCTGGGCGATGGAGGCGCACCACGGGGGCGATCCCCGTTCGGTGGAGGCGGTCATCGTCACGGCGGCCGACGCGATCTCCGCGGCGCGCCCGGGGGCACGCAGGGAGAGTCTCGAACTCTACATCAAGCGCCTGCGCAAGCTGGAGGAGATCGCAGACTCCTTCGAGGGCGTCGAGAAGACCTACGCGATCCAGGCCGGCCGCGAGCTGCGCATCATCGTCAAGCCCGAGCGCGTCGACGACCTCGCGGCTGCGCGCATGGCGCACGACATCGCCCGGCGCATCGAAGAGGAGCTCACCTACCCGGGCCAGATCAAGGTGGCCGTCGTGCGGGAGACGCGCGCCGTCGACTACGCCAAGTAGGTGGCCGCGGGCGATCGGCAGGTTCGAGGAGGGGGCAACCGGTTGCAGCCGCTGGAGCGGTTCGTCAGCAACATGGAGCGCGACGTCTACGCCATCTTGAACCTGCCGGAGGAAGTCGTCGCCGTCATCTTCGCCTACGTCTCGCGCAGCCCGCTCTCGTTTCGCGAGAACCTTGCCAAACTGATCGCCGGCGACGAGCTGGCGATCAGCCATTGGCTGGAGGGCAACGGGCTTGGGGTGCATGAGGCGGCCGCGACGGCCGCCGCTTTCCACGAGAAGTGGGTCGTGGGCTACGGGCACGCGTCGGTCGCGGAGCATGCCGCGGTGCACCTCGGCATCGAGCGGGTGTCCCGGCTGGCCTCCGC
>JAJYTV010000238.1 GCA_021792885.1 Bacillota bacterium | reverse complement strand
GCCCGTCGGCCAGCACGAGACGCCCCTCGGCGTCGGTGTTCGACACCTCGACCGTCGTGCCGGAGAGCATCTTGAGCACGTCGCTCGGGCGGTAGGCGTCGGCCCCGGTCATGTTCTCGGCGATCGGCAGGACGCCGATGAAGCGACCGCGCAGCTGCAGGCGGTGGATCGCCTGCATCGCGCCCGCGACGGCGCCCGCCCCGGCCATGTCGCTCTTCATCCAGAGCATGCCGGCCGCCGTCTTGAGGTCGAGCCCTCCGGAGTCGAACGTCATGCCCTTGCCCAGAAAGCCGTGCCACGGCCCCTCGCCGCCGTCGTGGCGCAGCACCACGATCGCCGGGGGATGGGCGGAGCCGCGGCCGACCGAGAGGATCCCGCCCGCGCCCATGCGCCCGAGTTCCTCGTGGGTGATCACGCGGCAGTCGAGGCCTTCCCGTTCGGCCATGGCCTGCACGGCCTCGACGAGCCGCTCGGGAACCTTCTCGTTCGGAGGCGTGTTGATGAGGTCGCGCGTCGTCGCGACGCCCGCCGCGATCGCGGAGGCGACAGAGTGGGCCGCCCGCGCCGCCCCTTCCCCGTCCGGCCGCCCGCAGATCAGGCTGATCTCGGTCGGGCCCTCGCCCTTCTCCTTCTGGTAGCGGTCGAACCGGTAGGCGCCCGCGGCGGCTCCGATCAGCGTGGCCTCCATCGCCTGCTGGGGCGCGAGCGGCTCCGGCGCGCCGAACGCAACGAGACCGATCCGGCCAAGGCGCATCTGCCCGGCGCGCCGCGCCGCGAACTGCGCCGCCTTCTTCGCGTGGCGCAGGCAGAACTCTTTGCGGGCGCCGAGGCCCACCACGAGTGCCAGGGGGGCCGCCGCCCCGGTCAGCGGAAGCGCAAGGATCTCGCCGAGGCTCGCGCGGAAGGCGCCGCCGCGCAGTCGTGCGAGCGCCCCTCCCGAAAGGGCGTCGACCGCCTCCGCAGGCGGTGTCAGGTCTCCATCCGAGAACACGGGTACCACGACCGCGTCACCCGCATAGCTGCCCGGCTTTCCGAGGTGGAGCAAGATCTCCATGCGAAGACCCCCTACTCGAGTATCGTCTGAAGCACGCGCCGCAGGTTCCCTCCAAGGATGCCCGCGCGCTCGGAGGCGCTGAACCCGGCCGCCTCCAGCGCGGCGCGCAGGTTCGGATAGTCCTCCACCGATTGCAGGCGCTCCGGTGCAGCGGAGATGCCGTCGAAGTCCGATCCGAGGCCGACGTGCTGCGCTCCCACGAGATCCGCGATGTGGCGGATGTGCTGCAGGAGGTTCCCGAGCGTCGCCGTCTCGGTGTCGACGAGGAACTGGGTGTAGAAATTCATGCCGATCACGCCGCCTCGCGCCGCGAGCGCCTTGATCTGCTCGTCCGTTAGGTTGCGGGCATGGTCGCGCAGCGCCCGCACGTTCGAGTGCGAGGCGAGCACGGGGCCCTCGCTCGAATCGAGGAGGTCCCAGAAGCCGCGCTCTCCGAGGTGGGAGACGTCGAGCGCCATGTGCAGGCGCTGCATCGCGGCGACGATCCGCTTGCCCTCGTGGCTCAGGCCGCCGCCGGACTGCTGGTCGAGTGCGCCGTCCGCGAGGCTGTTGCGCTCGTTCCAGGTCAGCATCGCGCTGCGCACGCCCAGCCTGTGCATCACTTCGAGGATCTCCACCGAGCCGCCGATCGAACTCATGCCTTCGACCGCGAGAAGACCACCCACGCGGCCTTCCTGCGGCGCGACGTCGGCGGCCGTCAGCACGGGATAGAGCCTGCCCTCGCTGACCGCGACCGAGCGGTGGAACTGGGCGATCATCTCGAGAATGCGCCGTAGGTTCTGCTCGGAGCCGTGGCTCGGCTCGGTGAAGAGGGCGAAGAACTGCAGCCCGACGCCTGCCGCGAGCAGCCTGTCGAGGTCCAGGTGCCCAGGCAGGCGGTCTTTCAGGGAACTTCCTTTCGGCCTCTCGCCAACCAGCAGCATCAGCGTGTCGCAGTGCGCATCCGCTATCGACGGGATCGCCATTCACTCGCGGATGAAAATCCGCTGCACCTCCGTCGCGAGACCGCGTTCGGGTTCCGTCTCGACGACTACCGCACTGATCTGCCGTTTTCCTTCCGCCACTTCGAAGCGCGCAGGCAGCTGGCTGAGGAAGCGCCCGATCACCGCCGCGCGGTCCATGCCCAGGACCGACTCGGAGGGGCCGGTCATCCCGACGTCCGTGAGATAGGCCGTGCCCCCGGGCAGGACACGGTCGTCGGCGGTCTGGATGTGCGTATGGGTCCCGACGACCCCTGCGGCCCGCCCGTCGAGGTACCAGCCCATCGCTTCCTTCTCCGAGGTCGCCTCGGCGTGGAAGTCGAGGAAGAAGACGTCGTAGCGGCCCGCCTGCTGCTCGAGGAGCGCATCGACGCCGCGGAAGGGGCAGTCGAGGTCCATCGGCAGGAAGACGCGGCCCATCGCGTTGGCGACGAGCACGCGCTGGCCCGCCGCCTGCACGATGCAGTGGCCCTGGCCGGGCGCGCCCGCCGGGTAGTTGAGCGGCCGCAGGAGCCTGGGTTCCTCGTCGAGGAGCGTCATCGCCTCGCGCTTGTCGAAGGTGTGGTTGCCGAGCGTCACGACGTCTGCGCCGCACGCGACGATCTCCTCGTACACGGACGGCGTGATGCCGAAACCGCCCGCGGCGTTCTCCCCGTTGACGATGGTCAGGTCGATACGGTGCGTGCGCCGCAGCTTCGGCAGGTGCTCGCGCAGCATCTGCCGTCCCGGCCGGCCGCAGACATCTCCAACCATCAAGATCCGCACGGGCTAGTTGCCTCCTTCGGGCTCCGGAAGCCAGACGAAGGGGTGCACCCCCTGTACGAGCCCCCGCAGGAGCAGCGTCGCCTGGCGGATCTCCCATTGTGCATCCTGCTTGCCGCGCTGACGCACGAGGTGGCAGACCTCCGCAAGGTCCATCGACGCCTGCACGCTGCGCCGGTGCGCGTTCAGCACGAGGTAGCGGGCAGCGGGATGCTCTTCCCCAAGCTCCTGCGCCGCCTCCTGCGCGCGTTCCGCGGCTCGGTGCAGCACATCGCCCGCGCCAGCCTCCGCGATGAGCGGCGGCTGGACGACGCCGCCGGTGAAGCCCGGCTCGGACCAGGTGAAGTCGACCCGGCGACGGTGGCGCAAGAGCTGGTGCCACGCCGCCTCCGAGAGTTCGAAGGCGACGTCGTAGCGCAGGACCTGGTAGGCGGGCGGCGGCGCGTCGTACGCGCCGTAGGGGGTGAAGGACTGCACGATTGCCATGAGTTCCTTGTCGGTGCGCCGCGAGAGGTCCTCGCCTGGCCGGGCGGCCGAGGCGAGCCGGCGCAGCGCGGCGCCGGTCGGTGCGGCGCTGAGGAGGCGCACGGGAGACGTCGCGTGGCTCGACGGCTGTCCGCCGCCTGGCCGGGCGCGCACCGCGTCCGAGGCCTCGGCGTGGCGCAGCAGTGTCGGCACAACCGCAGACGCCTCGCGCAGCATGGCCTCCCCCAGCGCCGCCTCCTCGGCGTGCGCCGAGGAGCGCAAGAGGACGATCGCGTCGCGCAAGGCGCGCGCGTTGCCCGTCAGGCCGAGGTTGGTCTCCATCGCGAGCGGCAGGGCGTAGCGGGCGTCCTCGAACGACATCCGCTCGAGCCGGCGCCGCACCTTGGCGTCGGAGAGATCGTCTCCGCCCTGCGCCGCGAGGTGGCGCACGATCGCCTCCTTGATCTCCTCGTACGCGTCGTAGAGCGCGTCCATCGCGCCGCGGTAGACGGCCTCCTGCGCCGGCGAGAGCGCCGGCGTGTAGTAGGCGCCTCGGCGCGGCTGCTGGTAGCGTTGCGAGTACTCCGTGAAGCTCAGGTAGGGGTTCGCGAGCTCAAGGGCAGCGGACGCAAGCCGCGACACCCGCTCGATGCCGAGGTGCACCGCGGCATGCTCCGCGACCGACGCGTGCCCGTAGCCCACGACCCACTTCTCGTGGAAAGCGGCGGCCGTCGCGGCCGCCTCGTGCACCCCAGGCCCGTTGCCC
>JAJYTV010000237.1 GCA_021792885.1 Bacillota bacterium | reverse complement strand
GCGCGCGCCGTCGCGCAGGAAGGCCTCGCGGACTCGGTGCAGCTCCACTACGGCGCCCGTGTAGAGGTTCAGCAGACGGGTCAGCGGGAGGTAGACATCCGCCACCTCGTCGAGCGCGAGTCGCTCGTTGAGCGCCTGGAGCTGCGCCCAGTCCACCGCTGTGAGGGTCAGGGGCGTCGCGTCGCGCAGGCGGCGCCACTCCTCGCGCGTGAAGGCGAGGAACGGCGTGATCTCTTGGCTCTCCGGTATGGTCGGCACTCCTCTCGCTCGGTCGGTCTCCCGGAATTCAGTGCGATGCGGCGTCGACGGCGCGCGTGCGGCGCAAGCCGCGGATCCCGGAGAGGATCGCCGCGACGACGAAGGCGGCCACCGAGGCGTAGAGCGCCGCGTGGATGCCGCGCAAAAACCCATCGTCCGCGCTGCGCGACAGCACCGCGCTGCCGACGAAGATCTGGAAGGCGAGCCGCTGGCTCACCGCGTGGGCCGCGACCAGAAGGGCCATCGAGAACGAGAAGACCATACCGACGTTCTGGAAGGTGCGCAAGAGGCCGGAGGCGAGGCCGAAGACGGCCGGCGGGGCAACCTTCATCACCGCAGCGCTGTTGGCGGGGAAGAACCCACCGCTCCCGACCCCGTTGATCATGCTGACCACCATCACGACCCAGAGCGGCGTCCCGACGCCGAGCTGCGCGTAGAGCACGAGCGCCACGATCTGGATCCCGAGTCCAACCGTGGCCGGCAGGACCGGTCCCGTCTTGTCCGCGAGCCGCCCGGAGATCGGCGCGGTCGCACTGCCCACGAGGTAGCCCGGCACGAGGAGGAGCGACGCATTGAGCGGTGTGAGGGCGCGTACGCCCTGCAGGTACATCGTGACGAGGAAGAGCACGGCGAAGTTCGCGAGGCCCTGGAAGAAGCTCGCGAGGAAGGACGGGGTCAGCATCGGGACCTGGAAGAGCGAGAGGTGCACCATCGGATCCTTCGTCGCCCGTTCCACGAGGACGAAGGCAGCGAGCAGCACGAGCCCCGCAAGGAGCCATGCGCCGGTCGCCGCGTCGAGCGACGACGAGGTGAGTCGCACCATGCCGTAGAGGAGGCTGAAGAGGGCGGCGCCGAGGGTGGCCATGCCGAGTAGGTCCAGCTTGCGCCGGCCGCGTCCTCGGTCCGGGGGGAGGGCGAAGAAGCCGACGACCAGCGCAACGATCCCGATCGGCACGTTGATCCAGAAGATCCAGCGCCACGAAAGGTAGGTCACGAGCAGGCCGCCGGCGAGGATGCCGACGACCGCCCCGACGTTCCAGCCGATCGAATTGTAGCCGTAGGCTCGTCCCCGCTCGTTCGGCGGGAAGATGTCGGCGATGATCGCGCCACTCTGGGCGGAGATGAAGGCTCCCCCCACGCCCTGCAGGAGGCGGAACGCGACGATCGACGCCTCGTTCCACGAGAGGGCGCAGAGCGCGGAGCCGACGACGAAGACGGCGAAGCCCATCTGGTACATCCGCACGCGGCCGAACATGTCGCCGATCCGCCCGACCTGCGTGGCGAGCAGCGTGATCACGAGCAGGTACCCGAGCACGATCCAGACGACCGAGGCGAAGCCGACGTGCAGGTCGGCCCGCATCGTCGGCAGCGCCAGGATGACGATCGTGGTGTCGACCGCGGCGATCAGGACTCCGATCATGATGACAAGCAGCGCCAGCCCCTTGCGGGGGGCAGCTGCGGCGCGCTGGGACACGCTCCTTCCCTCCAGTTCCCGAACGGGCGGCGTCCCGCTTTCCGCGCCGATGCGGCAGCGAAGGCGGGCCGCTCCACGGTCAGCGGCCGGGACTCAACCTGCGAGGCTGCGCCAGCGCTCCTCCTGCGCCTGGGCGGCGTCGTGTCCGAAGAAGACGGCGGCGGAAGATGCCCGCGCGATCTCCTTGAGCCGCGCGACGCTGCGCATGCCGAGCTGCGGGTCGACCATCGCGCCCGGCAGATCCTCCGTCCAGTTGCGGGCGGTGTACGTCGCATCGATGGTCAGGAGGAGGGGCTGTGACCCCTGCGGCTCGAGCAGCAGCGAGAGGTGGCCCATCGTGTGCCCCGGGGTGTGCAGGAGCGTCACGCCGCGCGCGGGCGCGTCACCATCCTGCACGGGGCGGAAGTCGAGCCCGAGATCCACCCAGAAGGGAATCTCCTCCTCGCCGCGCGCGCTCTCGACCTCTGCGGGGTGGACAAGGACCGGCTTGCCGCGAAAGAGCCTGTTGCCGCCGGCGTGGTCGAAATGCCAGTGGGTGCTGATCAGCGCGTCGATGTCGGAGATCGCGTAGCCATGCCGCGCAAGAGCCCGATCCACGGTGTCCCCCTCAGACATCTGCGGCAGGATGTGGTCCCCGTCTTCCTCGGCGGCGAAGATGCGCTCGTTGCCGATGCACTCTCGGGGCATGCCGGTGTCAACGAGCAGCAGCGCGTCGTCGGTACGCAGCAGGTACATCCAGATCGGGACGCGCACGAGCGTACCCTCCGGGGTCCCCGTCACGAGTTCGGATGCGTCGATCAGGCAGTCTCCGGCGTGCAGGAGCCGGACCTCCTGGAGCATGTCCTTCCCTCTTCTCCCTCCGCCGTGCCGCGGTGTTTGCAGTGTTTGCCATCCACTGCCGTGACACCTGCGTCAGGCGCAGCGGCCATGCAATCTCCGACCAAGGGGCCCTGCAGCAAGAAGGAAGGCGACGGCCAGCCCGGAGGGCCGGCCGCCGCCTTCGGCGGATCACGCCGCGTTCAGTGGCTGGAGCCGCCGCCGAAGACGTTGCTGCCGGTGCCGAAGCCGTTCCCGGACCCGAACTGCCCCTGCCCGCCAGACTGGCCGAAGTCCTGCGCCAGCTTGGCGATGTCGGGCAGTCCGAGCCCGCTGCCGGGGTTGTAGACCGCACCCGGCGTGCCCGTGTAGTAGAGGTTGTCGTTCGACGTGCCCTGCGCGTCAAGCGGCGTGAACGGAGACGCGCCGCCACGCGCGAAGGAGTAGATCTGCGGGTTCCAGAACCCGACGCGTCCGCCGACGGACTGGTCGATCACCGCGCCGAGCCCTGCGAGCTGCGGCGCGACGAAGCTCGTCCCGCCGTACTGGGCCCAGTTCGACCCGGTGATGGGTTGGAAGAGGGTCGTGTAGACGCCGTACCCTGTCTGCGGGTCCGCGTTCATCGCGAGGTCCGGGGTGGCACGACCCTGGCCCAAACCCTGGGTCACCGTCGGGTTCGGGTTGAACGACCAGGAGGTATTCTGGCTGATCGGCGTGAGGTACGGCACCGCGGAGTAGCGGGCGACGCCCGGCACGCCCTGTTGGTAGCTCGGGGTCTGGAACATGCTGGAGTAGCCCCCGCCGCTTCCCGCGACGAGCTTGAACGCCCACTGCTGCTCGCTGCTGGCGCCGAACGCCTGCCAGAGTGGCCAGAGGTAGTCCCAGGCCCAGGTGCGCTCCTGCGGGATCGTCACGACCGCGCCCGGGCCGTAGTTCTGCGTCCCCGCGAGCGTCGTGCCGCCGCCGGCCGTCACATAGGGCGAGTCCGCCGGGTTGTCGATCGAGAGGTCCGTCGTGCCGATGTCGCGCGAGGCATCGTAGGCGCCGGCGTCGCCCGAAGCGGCGAAGACCGAGATGCCCTGGGCTGCGGCCTCCATGAACGCCTGGTTGAACACCTGGGCGTAGGCCGGGGCCTCCTCGCCCTGTGCGATGTAGTAGTTGATGGCGTCTTCGCTCTCGCCCCAGCTCGTCGAGAGGGTATCCACCTGGTTCTGCGAGATTGCTTGGTAGAACGCGTCGGCGTAGCCGTAGTCGGTGTTCGGGGCCTGGTAGACGTCGACGTTGGCCATCGGCGCGAGCGCTCCGGACTGCTCGACGTCGAGCGAGGTCTCGTCAGATCCCGCCGAGAGCGACGGCGCGCCCGCCCCGCCGTCCACGTTGTAGAGCTGCAGGCGGCCAGGGTTCACCTGCACCCCGATGCTTTGCCAGTAGGCGAAGGCGTCGCTAGGGTTGAGGCTCGCCAGGGTGACGATGCCGACCGTCTGC
>JAJYTV010000236.1 GCA_021792885.1 Bacillota bacterium | reverse complement strand
CGCGGCGCTCGTCGTGCTGGGCGCCGTGATCGCCGCGCACCTCGCGGCACTGTGGCAACCTGCACTGCTGCCTTGGTGCTTCGGCGTCCTGTGCGCCGGGGCGCTCGCGCTCGCGCTGCCCTCGAGCCTGCACCCGCTCAGTCTCTGCGCCCTGTCGGCGGCACTCGCGACCGTCGTGCTGATTTGGCCGGGCTCCTTCGAGAACGCGCTGGATCCCCTGCTCGCGACGGGCCTCGCGGCGGCCGCGGTCTCGGCGCTCCTGGCGCCGGCCGGGGCGGAGGCGGGCGTCGCAGCGCTGGCCGCCGCCGCGGGCGCCCTCCTGTTGCGGGAGAGCCTCGGCGATCTCGCCGCACCGCCGCCGGATCTCGAAACCGGATACCAGCTGATCGGCGTCGCCCTCGTCGCCGGCTACGCCCTGGCCGCGCTGCGTCGGCGCATCGCTCCACGTCTCTGGGGAGGTGCTGCGAATGTCTAGCGGATCCTCGCCGCCGATCCACTGGATCCCGATCGGGCTCGGTATCCTTGCCGGCGTCCTTGCGCGCATTCTGGCGCTCCGCTCCGACTACCGCCATTACCCCGGATATCCCGCCGGCTACGTGAGCCACGTCACGCTCGGATTCCTCTCCGCCGTGATCGGCGCCGTCTTCTTCCCGGCCCTCGCGGGGAAGGAGTACACCGCGGCGACCTTCCTCGTGCTGGCGGCCACGAACTTCACCAGCGTGCGCAAGATCGAGGTCTCGAAGCTCACTGCGATCGACAAGTTCACCCTGGTGCAGCGCGGTGCCGGCTACATCCAGGGCATCGCCCAGACCTTCGAGGAGCGCAACTACCTCGCGATGGGCGTCGCCGTCGCCACGTCGGTCGCCGCGCAGCTCGCGGACATGTACTTCGGGCACACCTGGGCGTTCGTCGCCGGCGGCATCGCGGGGATCTTGGCCCTCATCGTCGCCCTGGTGCTGAAGTCCGGCAAGCGGCTCGGCACGGAGGTCGAGGCGAAGATCGAAAAGCTGCACTTCGAGAAGGAGTCGCTGCTCTACGTCGGCGAGGTCATGCTGATGGAGGTCGGCCTGCCGAAGGCCCGCGAACGATGGCTCAAGGAGGGCGTCGGCGTGGTCATCACGCCGACCACGCGGCGCGGCGCGGGCGCAATCTGGAGCCTCTCGCAGCGCCAGGCGATCGCCCAGACGGTCGCCTCGCTCGTCGGCACGCGCGGCGACTTCGGCTACCCGGAGCGCACGCCGCTCTGCCGCATGGATCTGCCGCAAGGGCACGGCCAGGCGGGACTCGGGATCATCCCGGTCGCGCACGACCCGCAGCGCATCCTCGACGCCGTGCGCCAGACGCCGCTCCTCGAGAGCGCCAAGTTCGCCGCTGTGCACGACCCTGCCCTCGAACAGTGGGAGCAGGAGCACCACATCGACCAGGGGAGGTAGACCGCGATGCCATCGGCAATGGACCCGTCCGGCCCGATCTACGCGATCGTCACGCTGAAGAGTCCAAGCGAGGTGCAGGGCGGCATCTCGCCGGTCTTCTACGTGAAGAGCCAGGAGGAGCAGGAGCGCATGGCGATGTGGATCTCCCGCATCGTGTCGGTCGCGGTGCACGACATGCAGGATGGGACGTGGCTCCTCATCCCGATCTAGGGGGATTCTGCCGCAACATGCGCGAATGTCCAGCCATATGACCAAAGAGATGCCCGTGGTCGCGATCGTCGGCCGACCCAACGTCGGCAAGTCTTCGCTGCTCAATCGCCTCGTGGAGCGCCAGGTGTCGATCGTCGACGACCGCCCCGGCGTCACGAGGGACCGGATCTACGCCCCGTGCAACTGGAACGGGCGCGACTTCCTGCTGGTCGACACCGGCGGGCTGTCGGACGAGGACCCGTTCTGGCAGAACATCGCGACCCAGGTGGAGGAGGCGATCCGCGAGGCGGACCTCGTCCTGCTCGTCGTCGACGCCCGCGAGCCGCTGACCGAAGAGGACGAGCTGATCGCGGAGCGCATGCGCCGCCTGCGCAAGCCGCTCCTGCTCGTCGCGAACAAGGCGGAGCGGCGCAACCTCGACACGACGGACGTCTACCGCCTCGGGCTCGGCGACCCGCTGTTCGTCTCCGCGATCCACGGCCACGGGACCGGCGACCTGCTGGACGCGATCACCCTGCAGCTGGGGGAGAACGCGCCCGCGTCCGCAGAGCCCGCAGACGAGGAGAGCGCCTCCCTGCGCATCGCGATCGTCGGCCGGCCGAACGTCGGCAAGTCGACGCTCGTGAACCGCGTGCTGGGCGAGCGCCGCATGCTCGTCTCCGACGTGCCGGGCACGACGACGGACGCGATCGACGTCGAGGTCGAGCGTCGCGGCAGGCGCTACGTGCTCGTGGACACGGCGGGCCTGCGCCGTCCCGCCCGCGTGCGCGAGGCGGAACGGCTCGAGGAGCTCGCCGGCAGGCATACGCGCAGGGCGCTCGGGCAAGCCGACGTGGCCGTGCTCCTGATCGACGCGGACGAGGGCCTCACAGAGCAGGACAAGCGCATCGTCAAGCTCTCGGCCGAGGCGCGCGTGGGCTTCGTGCTCGGGGTGAACAAGTGGGACCAAAGCCCGCGCGGGGAGCGTGAGGCGCAGGAACTGCAGCGCGGCCTGCGCGCCGCCCTGCCTGCCGCCGACTATGCGCCGATCGTCTTCCTCTCCGCCCGCACCGGCCTGCACGTGGACCGCCTGTTCGCGGAGATCGACGCGGTCGCGGAGCAGATGTCGATCCGCGTGCCGACCGCCACCCTGAACCGCGAGCTGGAGGAGGCGATCTACCAGCAGCCGCCGCCGTCCGTGAAGGGAAGACAGCTCAGGATCCTCTACGCGACCCAGGTCGCGCGGCGCCCGCCGCACTTCGTCCTGTTCGTCAACGATCCGGAGCTCTGCCACTTCTCCTACCTGCGCTACCTCGAGAACCGGCTGCGGCAGGCGTTCGGGCTGCGCCTCACGCCAGTGCGCCTCACGCTGCGCCGACGGGAGGGAAGGCCGCGTTGATGCTCGTGCTTTCGGCCGTGATCGGCTACCTGCTCGGTTCCATCCCCTTCGGCGTGCTCGCGAGCCGCCTGGGCGGGCGAGACATCCTGCTCGAGGGTTCCGGCAACCCCGGCGCGACGAACGCGCTGCGCATTCTTGGCCCCGGCTGGGCCGCCGCAGTGCTGGTCGGAGACGCCCTGAAGGCGGTCCTGGCCGCATACCTCGGCCTGCGCCTCGGCGGTATCGCCGCGAGCGCCGTCGCGGGCTCCTTCGCGGCGCTCGGCCACGCGTACTCCGTCTTCCTGCGCGGGCGGGGCGGCAAGGTCGTCGCTTCCTCGCTCGGGCTGCTCGCGTTCTGGGACTGGCACGTTCTGATCCCCGCCGTGATCGTCTTCCTGCTCGTGGTCGCCGCAACCCGCCTCGTCGCGCTCGGCTCGCTGCTCGGCGCGCTCGCCGCAGCCGTCGCCGCGAGCGTTTGGCCGCTGCCGCTCTCTCTGCGCCTTGCGATCTACTTCCTCTTCGTCCTGATCGTCTGGCGCCACAGGCCGAACATCGCGCGCATGGCGAAGGGCGACGAGCACCGCCTGGGGCAGCGCGGGTGAAGGTCGCCGTCCTCGGCGCGGGCGGGTTCGGCACCGCCCTCGCCGTCGTGCTCGCGCGGCGCGGTCACGACGTCAGGCTCTGGTGCCGCCGCGAAGAGCACGCGCAGACCCTCGCGGCCGAGCGCGAGAACCGTACGTACCTCCCGGGCGTGGCGCTGCCCGAGGGCCTGCGCCCAACGGCAGCGATGGAGGACGCCCTCCCTGGCTCCCAGGCGGCGCTGTTCGCCGTGCCTTCGCAGGCCATGCGCGCGACGGCGGCAAGGGCAGCGGCGGCAGGCGCGCCGCAGCTCGCCGTCTGCTGTGCGAAGGGACTCGAAGTCTCGACCCTGCTGCGCATGTCGGAGGTTGCGGCCGAGTACGGCCTCGATACGGTGCAGCTCTCCGGCCCCAGCCACGCCGAGGAACTCGGCCGCGAGGGCGTCACTGTCGGGGTCGCGGCGC
>JAJYTV010000235.1 GCA_021792885.1 Bacillota bacterium | reverse complement strand
GGATCGAGAAGGTCCATTAGCGGACCGATCAAGGGGCGATCGATGCGCACATGCTCAAGGAGAAGAATACGTCCCTCGGGGCGGCAAACCCGACGTGCTTCCCGCAAACTCTGCACCGGGTCCGGAACGGTGCAGAAAACACATGTCGCAATCACGGTGTCAAAGCTCGCATCGGGGAAGCTAAGAGCCTGGGCATCCATTTCAAGAAGGCTGTGGGGAACCCCGCACTGCTTGCGCCTCGCCCTTCCAAGCATCCCGGGGCTGAAGTCGATGCCGACCAATTCCTGCGTGATCTGGGGGTCATACAGCGGCAGGTTCTTTCCCGTACCGACACCGATTTCCAGAACCCGCCCACGAGCCTCTCGGACCACCTTGCGACGCCACTCGTCTCGAATCATGCGGTCCATGCTGTCGTAGACGAGTGCGTTGCGGTTATACTTCCTGCGCACTGACGCAGTCCGGCGATCATCCACCCAAGCACCCCTCCCCAATCAGCATGTCAAATTGGAGCCGCGACTAACTGCGCAAGAAGAGCGCCATGGGCTCAACGCGGATGCGCTCGCCTGGGCCGAGACAGGGATTATTCATCATGTTGTGGTTGTCACGCACCACCAACGTCGAACCGTTTGCCATCTCCACCTTGTTGAGACAGTGGGAGATCCCCTGCTGATCAGGCGTACAGTTCTGGTCCGTAAGCACCGTAGCGATTTGCGTGCCCACCGGCGCCGTACCATTCACGAGTTGCACGAGCACAGTACCGCCGAGTCCGTTTTGGCATTGGGAAGAACGAAGACAATCGCGTTCCGTGACTTTTGGTACAGACGGAAAAGCTCCGATTGCGATGACGACGAGCCGACTTACCGGTTTCCCGCCTGTGGCGGGATGTGGGCGGCTGCTCCCCTGCGCATAGACCACGGCGACAGCCAGGGTGATCAATGCCACTCCAAGAAGCGAATAGTAGACAGCCCTGCGGGTTCTTTTATTGCGTAGCGTCTTTCGCACCTCCATCCCCCTGGCATTGGGCGGTAGGAAGCTGGGCTCGGCAAGGGTGGGGACCACCTTTCCCCAAGTCCTCTGCGCGGAATACGCGAGAAGCTAGCCGCAATACCGTGACTAGCTTCCCGTTTCTTCGACTAGCCTTGGACGATGAAGCTCCCGTACATACCCTTCTCAGCGTGTCCCGGTACGGCGCAGAGGTAGGTGTACTGGCCCGGTGTGTTGGCGACGAACGAAGTCACTGCTTGTTCCATGGACTTCCCGGATGAGGATCCGAGAAAGGGTGTCGCTGATCCAGCGAAAGCAGGCGGCGCCTGCATCATGGCGACATAGGAAAACGGGGGGCTGGCAGGCGTCACGAGAAAGTTGTGGGTCATGTTGTCATCGGCGTTGACGAACGACACGTGTACGACTGCCCCCTTGGGGACAACGATCACCGGGTTGACCAGTCCTGCAATACGGAACGTTTCGTCCTTCTGGCCCATCGGGCTCCCAACCACGTTCAACTGTACATCGCGACCTGTAAAGACAACACGGTTTCGGGTGCGGTCGACAGATGCCCCAGACGGGATGGCGTTGCCCATGCGGGCTGCGGTCGCAGTGGAGACGGTGCCGCTGGTGCCACTGGCGTAACCGCCCATCATGCCGCCGTAGCCGGAGCCGGAGCCTCCCATCATCCCGTATCCGTAGCCTGAGCTGCGCCCGTTGCCGAAGATGCCTGACATCATGCCGTAGGGCAATGAGCCGCCATATGATCCCCCGGTGGAACCGCCCACCGCACTGGCGAGGCCAGGGCTGAAGAGCAGGCCCGCGATACCGAGCCCCAGGAGTACCATGCCAGCCCAAATCCCGGTGCGCTTGACCATATCCGCGTAACACCTTCTTCTCCAGCGATTTCTCAGTGCGAACGGCCCGCCAGGTCCTGACGCATCGCCTGATACTCCTCACGGGAGATCTCACCGTTCGCATACCTGCGGTCCAGGATCGCTTGCGCCGAATCCGGCTCCTGCGCGCGCGCCGGTGTCCACCACGAGCGGAGGAGAAGCGCGATGCCACCGATCACCAGAGCCCAGAAAACGATCATCATGATGGGGCCCAGCCAACTCCACGGACCTCCGAAGTATCCCCACATCATCTTGTATCCCGCCTTTCGAGCCTGAGTGTACCCGCCAAGGATGCCAAAACGGCTCAGCGACTGCTCAAGAAAAACCGTCACGAAACCTCAAGATTTGCTCAAGACGCGCGGCAGGTAGACGCTCGCAAGCGTGCCCAGACCGGGTCCAGGGCTTTCAAGGGCGAGACGACCACCCATCGCCCTGACAAGCCGGTTCGCGATCGCAAGACCGAGTCCCATGCCAGGACGTGGGGTCCGGCCGGCTGAGCCACCCTCACCGCGATAGAACGGCTCAGTCACATGCGGCAGGTCTTCCGGACCAATGCCCTTGCCTTCGTCGCGGACGAAGAACTCCACTTCATGCTCGTGGATACGCGCACCGAAATAGACGCTCTTACCCTTGGGAGTGTGCGCGAGGCTGTTCGAAAGGAGGTTTTCGAGCACTTCGCCCAGTCGCACGGCGTCGGCTCTGACGGCAAGGTCTTCCACTCCGGAATCCTCAAGCCGAAGCTGTATACCGGCGCCCGCGAAGGCCATACGCATGGTGTCGTACACTGAAGCCAGCACTTCAGGGACTGTTAGTGGAGCGAGCTTCATCTCCTGGTGCACACCCGCCTCGGCGCGGGCCAATGAGGCGAGATCACCTGCCATACGCTCGAGCCGGTCGATGCTGCGTGACATGCGATCAAGCACCTCAGGGGTCATCTCCAGAACCCCCTCGCGCACAGCGTCGCAGTAGGCGCGCAGCGCCGTCACCGGAGTCCTCAGTTCATGGCCGACGCTGGAAATCGCGAGGCTGCGCCTTCCCTCTGCCTCCTCGAGAGAATCCGCCAGACTGTTCACGTCGTGCACGAGTTCATCGATCTCATAGATGTCTTCTGGGCTTAGGCGCTGAGAAAAACGTCTGCTCGCAAGCAGGCGTGTCGCGTGCGTCACTCGGTCTAGTGCGCTTGAGATCTGTCGGCTCACGAAAGCCGCAATCGCGATCGAAACACCGATCGCCACCACAAGCGAGAGGGCGACGTGCGCGACCACGGCCTGTGCGATCGCACTGGCAAGAAGGGCGTCCATCTGTTGCACCGTCGCGCCGGGCGACGGGTACATGATCTTGAGCATCAGTTGGTGATAGGTTTCGGGCGGTACCAGAAATGCCGCAGCCATACCTGATACGGCTGCGGCGAGGCTTGCGAGGATGTAACTCAGGAAGAGGCGAGGGCCGAGACGCTTGATCTGACGCCGCAGGTTCATGGCGCGTCCTCCGGCATGAGCCGATAGCCAACTCCGCGCACGTTTACAATGCCGAGTGCCCTGCCGAGCTTCCTCCGAAGCGATGCGAGGTGTACCTCCACGACATGTTCGGACACGTAGCCCTCTGGCCAGATGGCGCTCAGGATTGCCGACCTCGAGAACACATACCGGGGACGGCGCAAGAAAAGCAGAAGGAGTTCAAACTCACGCGGCGATAGGTTGACTTCCTGGCCGTGCACAAGGACGCGGTGCTCGTCTGGATAGACCTCGACACCGCGCCAACGCAAAGCGGAGGCGGCGGCCTGGACCTCCTCGGTCGGTGGTGACGTGCGCCGTCTTACAAGTGCCGCGACGCGCAAGCAGATCTCTCGTGGCGAGAATGGCTTCACGACGTAGTCGTCGGCACCAAGGCCGAATCCGAGTAGGCGGTCGGCCTCCTCTCCACGGGCGGTCAATACGAGAACAGGCACATCAGCACCGTGGGATCGGAGTCTGCGCAACACCTCGAACCCGTCGAGGTCAGGAAGGGTCAGGTCCAGGAGGACGACTTCCATGCCCAGAGCCGCACCCTCGAGCGCTTCCAGTCCGGTGCGCGCTGCCTTCACCGCGTGGCCGTCCTGCTCGAGGTAGCGGCCGAGCACCATCTGCACGTCTTCGTCGTCGTCGACGAGTAGCACTCGTGCCAAA
>JAJYTV010000234.1 GCA_021792885.1 Bacillota bacterium | reverse complement strand
GCGTTCCCGGGCCGAGCGCGAGTTTGAAGCCGTTCATGTTCGGCGGGTTGTGGCTGCCGGTGACCATCGCGGCGGGGCCGATGCCGAGGTGGTGGCGCGCGAAGTAGAGAAGCGGCGTCGGGACCATGCCGAGATCGACGATCTCCTGCATGCCGCCCTGCCGGAGACCCTGCACGAACGCCTCCGAGAGCTCCGGCGAGGAGAGGCGGCAGTCGCGGCCGACGATACAGGTCGCCTGCCCGTGGCGCAGCCAGTAGGCCGCGGTGCCGAGGGCGATCTGGTGGGCAGCCGCGGGCGTGAGGTCCTCTCCGACGTGTCCGCGGATGTCATATTGCCGGAAGAGCTCCCGAGCGAGTTCCAAACGTCTTCACCCCATGGACAGGATTGGCATAGCGTTCTACGCGGCGTGTCCCGGCGCCTGCTGTCGTCTTGTCGCTTGGACCACGGTGCGCGTAGAATGACTATGGTTAAGGGAGGGCAGTCGCCGTCCCGTCTTTCTCGCGGCCTCGCCCCGAAGGCGTGGCGCCCGGCGACTCCAGCACGGAGGTGCGCAGATGGCAGAACGACGCGAGACCTTGTCCGGACTCGAGGTGAAACCGGTCTACCGCCCGCAGGACGCGCAGGTGGACTACGAGCGCAGCCTCGGCGACCCGGGCACCTATCCCTACACGCGCGGCATCCACCCCGGAATGTACCGCGATCGGCTCTGGACGATGCGTCAGTTCGCCGGCTTCGGCACGGCCCGCGAGACGAACGAGCGCTTCCACTATCTTCTCCGCCAGGGGCAGACCGGCCTTTCCACCGCGTTCGACATGCCGACCCTGATGGGCTACGACTCGGACGACGCCCACGCGCTCGGCGAGGTGGGGCGCGAGGGCGTGGCGATCGACTCTTTGCGCGACATGGAGCGCCTATTCGACGGGATCCCGCTCGGCGACGTCTCGACGTCGATGACGATCAACGGTCCGGCGATCATCCTCTTCGCCATGTACCTCGCCGTCGCGGAGCGCCAGGGCGTGCCCTGGTCCAAGGTGCGCGGCACCCTGCAGGCGGACATCCTCAAGGAATACATCGCCCAGAAGGAATGGATCTTCCCGCCGGAGCCCTCGATGCGGCTGATCGTCGACATGATGGAATTCGCGACGCGCGACGTGCCGCAATGGAACACCATCTCGATCTCTGGCTACCATATCCGCGAGGCGGGCTCGACCGCCGTGCAGGAACTCGCCTTCACCCTCGCGGACGGCTTCGCCTACGTGGAAGCCGGAATTGCGCGCGGCCTCGACGTCGACGCGTTCGCGCCGCGGCTTTCGTTCTTCTTCAACGCCCACATCAACTTCTTCGAGGAGATCGCGAAGTACCGGGCGGCGCGGCGCATCTGGGCGCGCCGGATGCGCGGGAAGTACGGCGCAAAGAGCCCGCGCTCTTGGATGCTTCGCTTCCACACGCAGACGGCCGGCTGCTCGCTGACGGCGCAGCAGCCTGAGGTGAACATCATCCGGACGGCCTACGAGGCGATGGCCGGCGTGCTCGGCGGCACACAGTCGCTGCACACGAACTCGATGGACGAAGTGCTCTCGCTGCCCACCGAGAAGGCGGTCACGATCGCGCTGCGCACCCAGCAGGTGCTGGCCCACGAGACCGGTGTCGCGGACACCGTGGACCCGCTTGCGGGATCCTACTTCATCGAGGAGCTCACCGACCGTATGGAAGCTTCGGCCGAGGAGTACTTCCGCCGCGTCGACGAGATGGGCGGTGTGCTCGCCGGCATCGACAACGGCTTCTTCCAGCGGGAGATCGCCGACGCCGCCTACCGCTACCAGATCGAGGTCGACCGCAAGGAGCGGCTGATCGTCGGCGTGAACAGCTTTGTCGAGCAGGACGAGGAGCCGATCCCGACCCTGCGCATCGACCCGGAACTGGAGCGCGCGCAGGTGCGCGCCGTGCAGGCGGTCCGCGCGGATCGCGACCAGGCAGCGGTGGACCGTGCGCTCGAGAGCGTCCGCCAGGCGGCGGCGTCGGGCCAGAACATGATGCCCTCGATCCTCGACGCGGTACGCGTCTACGCCACCGAGGGAGAGATCGTCCGGACCATGCGGACCGTATTCGGCAGTTACCGGGAGGCGGCAGTGTTTTGACAGAGACCAAGGACCGAAGTTCCACCCGTCCGATCCGCGTCCTCATCGGCAAGCCGGGACTCGACGGCCACGACCGCGGCGCGAAGGTCGTCGCACGGGCGCTGCGCGACGCCGGCATGGAGGTCATCTACACGGGTCTGCACCAGACTCCGGAGGAGATCGTCGAGGCGGCGCTGCAGGAGGACGTCGACGTCGTCGGCCTCTCCATCCTCTCCGGCGCGCACAACACGCTCGTCCCGCGGGTGATCGAGCTCCTCCGCCAGCAGGGCATGGAGGACGTCCAGGTGATGGTCGGCGGCATCGTGCCGGAAGAGGATGCAGAGCAGCTCCGCGCGCTTGGAGTCGTCGCGGTCTTCGGGCCCGGGACCGAGACGGAGGAGATCGTGCGCTTCACGCGCTCCTGCGCGCGGGGAGCATGAGCCTCGGCGAGCAGATCCTGCAGGGCGACCGCAGGGCGCTCGCGCGTGCCCTGACGCTCGTGGAGAACGACTTGCCCCAGGCTGACGAGGTGATCCGGGAGGTCTTCGGCCACACCGGGCGCGCGATCGTCGTCGGCATCACCGGCGCCCCCGGCGTCGGCAAGTCGACGCTCGTCGACCGCCTCGCGGGATACTTCCTCGCGCAGGGGCGCCAGGTCGGCATCCTCGCGGTCGACCCCTCCTCGCCCTTCTCGGGAGGGGCGCTGCTCGGCGACCGCGTCCGCATGGAGGGCCGCGGCAGCGGCGTCTTCATGCGCTCTCTCGCCGCACGCGGGCACCTCGGGGGCCTCGCCCGCGCGACGCCGCGCGCGATCCAGCTGCTCGAGGCGGCCGGCAAGGACCTGATCCTCCTGGAGACGGTCGGCGCGGGCCAGAGCGAAGTGGATGTGATGGGCTATGCGGACACGACGATCGTGGTCGTCGTGCCGGGGCTCGGAGACGACGTGCAGGCCTTCAAGGCAGGCATCCTGGAGATCGGGGACGTCTTCGTTGTGAACAAGGCGGACCGTCCCGGGGCGGACCAGACGATGCGCGAACTGCGCCAGATGCTCTCGCTCGGACCGCGGCTGCCCTGGCAGCCGCCGGTGCTGGCCGCAAAGGCGCAGACCGGCGAGGGGATCGAGGAGATCGCCGCGGCAATCCTGCAGCACAAGGAATCCACGGAGCGCAATCCAGAGATGCTGCAACGCCACGCCCGCGAGGCGGAGCGCTTCCTGCGAGAGGCCCTCGCAGACCGTCTCGTGGCGGATGCGGTCGCCCGGGCGAAGGCGGCGGACAAGTGGGAATCGCTCGTCGACGACGTGGCGCGCCGCCGCAAGGATCCAGCCTGGGCGGCGCGGGAACTCGCAGAAGGAGAGGGGCTGCAGTAGAGTGGACTTCCGTTTGACGGAGCGCCAAGAGGCAGTGCAGGCTGCGGCGCGCGCGCTCGCGCAGCAGGAGTTCGCGCCGCATGCGGCCGAGTACGATCGCACGCACGCGTTCCCCCGGCGCAACTTCGACCTGCTCGCACAGGGCGGCTACCTCGGCATGACGCTTCCCGCACGGTACGGCGGCGGGGACGCGGACTACCTTTCGTTCACGCTGTGCGTCGAGGCCTTCTCCCAGGCCTGCGCCACGACCGGCGTCATCTTCGAGGTGCACAACTCGCTGCACTCGGAGGCCGTCTACAGCCACGGCACGGAGGAGCAGCGCCAGCGCTTCCTGCCGCCGCTCTGCCGCGGCGAGCGCATGGGGGCGTATGCCCTCACGGAGCCGAACGCTGGATCGGATGCGGCGGCGATCGCGACGACGGCGTCCCGCGTCGAGGGCGGCTGGCGCCTGAACGGGCGCAAGGTGTTCATCACGAACGGCGGCGTGGCCGACGAGTACCTCGTGTACGGCTCTACGGACCCCGCGCGCAAGAGCCGCGGCATCACCTGCTTCGTCGTGCCG
>JAJYTV010000233.1 GCA_021792885.1 Bacillota bacterium | reverse complement strand
CCTCATCGTAGTTGTCCGAGTTGACCATCAGGGTGCGGTAGCCGGCCTTGTGCAGCCGGATGCCGAGGTCCGCGTCCTCGGTGACGTTGTAGGGATCCCAGGCCCCCACATCGCGCAACGGCGCGACGCGCAGGTGATTCGAGGTGCCTCCGAGCGGAATCGGCATGCGGGCGTTCTGCAGGCCTGGCAGCAGGAGATCGAACCACATGGCGTACTCCGACGTGAACCAGCGCGTGAGGGCGTTCTGCGTCCTGTTGTAGTAGGAGAGCTTCGCCTGCACGCAGGCGACGTCCGGCGCGGCGCTGCGGAAGGCGATCACCGCCTTCTTCAACTGGTCACGGGCGGGGATGTCCTCCGCGTCGTAGATCACGACGTACTCGCCGCGCGCGTGCAGCAGGCCGTAGTTGCAGGCCTTGGGCTTCGTGCGCGGCAGGGCGTCCGGCAGCACCAGGATCTCGACGTAGGACGGGAGCCCGAGTGTGCGGGCCGCGCGCAGGGTCCTCGAATCGTTCTCCTCCAAGAGGAGCTTGATGTCCAGCCGGTCCTTCGGGTAGTCGAGCGCCGCGAGCGCCTTGGCGAGCGTCGGCAGGACGCTCGCCTCGTCGCGCAGCGGGACGAGCACGGTGTAGACGGGAAGCTCCCGCTCGTCGAGCGCCGCGAGTTCCTCGCCCGTCACCTCGCGCTCCAAGACCGCCTCGGCGGGTTTGCGGAACAGCCAGAGCTTGAAGCCGAGCAGCCCGAGATAGGCCGCCTGCAAAGCGATGTTGAGCACAAGGAGCGTCGTGTTCGCGCTGCGCCAGAGGCCCCCCGCCAGCGCGAGCAGGCCGATCGCCGCGAACACCTTCTGCCCGCGCGAGAGAAGGCGGATGGCCGAATCCTCGGGCCGCGCCTCGCGCAGGCCATCCCGGCTCCTCGCGAGGTCTGCGGTGCGATAGCGCAGCGCGAGGGCCTCTCTGAGGTCCCGCCTGCCCGACGCGTAGACGCGCACGCTCCTCCCGGCGCTGCGCTCGAGCGCGGCCGCGGCGTCGCGCGAGAGCCCGTGGGGGTCGTCGGACGCGACGTAGACTGCGCGCTCGCTCTGTGCGAACGGCACGATCCGCTGCTGGCGCCAGAACTCCTCCGGCATGAGCGCGAACGCCTCGCTGTCCGCATCGGCCGACAGGAGGTCGACGAAGGGCAGGCCGCCCTGGCGGGCGAGGATCTGCGCGACGTCACCGCCCGTGAGGGCGCCCGCGCCGACCAGGATCTCCCCGAGCAGTCCCCCGGAGCGCTGCTGCTGCGCAAGCGCGAAGAGCACCTGGCGCGGCGTCGCGCGCCCCAGGGCCACCGCCCACTCCCCGAACCGGTGCGTGTGGTCGAACGCGCGGCAGGTGGCGGCAGAGAGGTCGGACTGCGCCGCACGCAGGAGCCGCACCTGCTCGGGGAGGAAGTGCAGGAACTCCTCCGCTTCCGGGTGGAGCGGCCAGGCGGCCGCCGCGAGGATCTCGCGCGCGCCGAGGGAGAACGGCAGGAGGCCAAGCAGTTGCGCGTCCTGCTGTCCGATCAGCGCGGCCACCTCCGGATGCACGGGGTCAATGCGTTTGCCCGCGTACGCGTACGGCCGCAGGCTGACGAACGGCACCCGCTCTCCTTCAGGCCAGACCGCAGCCATCAGGGCACCCTCCCGTCGGCTTCGCCGCCCGCTTCGCTCTCCGGCCGCCGCGCCGACTGCACCGCGTAGTAGGCGGCGAGACCGAAGATCGCCACGAGCGGCAGAACGTCGAACACCCAGAACATGCCAACCATCGCGACCAGCAGGAGACCCACGGCCACGATGGTCATGAGGAACCCCCGCAGGCTCATGCCGGCTTCTCCACCGGCACCACGTGCAGGGTCTCGTCGTCGACCGCGACGCACTCGACGCCGGGCTGCGTCGATACCCATTGCGCCAGGGCCGAAGGGTCGAGGGCTTGGCCGTCGAGGCGGTAGAACCCGCCCTGGTACGCCCGGAAACGCACGTCGAAGCCGGGCGCCGCGTCGAGCTGGTCGACGAGCCGCTCGATGCTCGCGATGCCCGCGCACGGGCCGACGATCACGGAGGTCGGCTGGCCGAGCAGCACGGGATCGCTCGCCGCGGCCACCTGACCGTACACGTCGGGACCGGACGCGAGATCGCCGCCGCTTCCTGCGCGCTCCATGGCGAGGAAGGCGATGAACCGCCCGACGAACTGGCGGTCCTGCGCCGAGAGCTGCGCTGCGAGGCGGTCGAGTTCGGAGGCGGCCCCGCCGCCCTGTCCACCCGGCGCAACGCGCGCCTGCACCGCTCCGGCAGGGGCCCTTCGCCTGCGCGAACGAGCGAAGAGGAAGCCAAATACGGGTCGGGAACGCGCCGGCCCGATGCTGTGCTTGCCCATGGGATCCGCCTCCGGTTCGATCGTTTGACTTGGAAGGAGGGTAGCGCAGGAGTCTTCCGCACGCAGTGCAGCGGTCGGTGTTGCGGGAGGTCTCGCAGGGGGTGTCAGTGCCCGCGAATCGCGCGGGGACGCCCATGTCCAGCGGTCGCTCAGCACGAATTTGCAGGCGGTCCCGAGGCCGATGCCGACGATGTCCGCCAGGAGGGGATCGAGCCGCACAAGACTTGCCGGACCTGCGAGCACCGCGGCATTGACCGCGATGCCGACCAACGAGGAGGCGCAGAAGCGGGCGACCCTGCGCAGTGCCGGCCCGTTCCGCTCCCTGCGCCACGTCACGGCGTCGTTCGGGAAGAAGTTCAGCAGCATCGCGACCAGCGCAGAGAAGACGCCCGCTGCAAGGACGGGCGTGCCCGCCCGCAGGAGCAGGTCGAAGAGCGCGAGGTTGACCAAGAACGCGAGGAGCCCGAAGAAGGCGAACCAGGCGAGCCGGCGCAGCCTGGCACCCGGCACGCCCGCCATCTCTTGCACCACGGCCGCGACCCCTCTCCCGGCGGATCCGAGCCGAACATACGAAACCCCCGGCGCCATGGCAGTGTCGCCGGGGGTTTCGCCGCGCGTACCAGGGGAGCGCGCACCGGGAATGATACCTGCGGGCGGAGCGTTCCGGGACCGCGCCTGCTACTGCGTCCTGCCGCTTGCTGCGGTACGAGCTAAGTGACGCTCGTCGATGCCGAAGGGGTGTTCGAATGTCCAGCCTGACGGTCGTGATCCCGGCGCGCAACGAGGCCGGCCGGATCGGCCCGGCGGTGCGCGCCGTGCACCGGATCCTCGCCGCCTCCTCCATCGCGCACGACATCGTCGTGGTCGACGACGCCTCGGTAGACGACACCTACCGCGAGGTTGCCGCGCTGCGCGGGGCATATCCCCTCCAGGTACTTCGCCACCGCGCCCCGCGCGGCAAGGGTGGCGCGATCGCCTCGGGCTTCTCCGCCGCGGAGGGCGATTTCGCCGCGTTCATCGACGCGGATCTCGAGTTCCCGCCGCAGGTGCTGCCGCTGATGTGGCGCACGGTGCAGGAGAGCGCCGCCCCCAAGCGCTGCTGCGCCGTCGGAGTGCGTTCCCGCGACGAGCGGACATTCCTGGAGCGCATCACGTCCAAGGCGGCGCACGTCGCGATCCGTGGCGTCTTGCGGCTTCCGGTGGCGGATACGCAGGCGGGGGTCAAGCTCTTTCCAGGGTGGTTCGCGCGCGAAGTGCTGTCCGGCGCCTCGCAGAGCGGCTGGATGTTCGATGTGGAGGCGCTTTTGCTCGCGCGCAGCGCAGGGCTCGAGATCGCCAGCATCCCGCTGCGCCAGCGCCGCGTGCGCGCGCGCCGCGCGACGCCGGGAGAATACCTGCGCTGCGCCGTCGTCCTCGCACGCCTCGCCGCATCGGCGCGGGCGGCACGCGAGGTGGCGACCGCCCGCAGCGAGTGAACCCTAGACGGACGCTCCGCAGAGTGCCAGGCCGTACTGCATGAGCGCCTGCCGGTACGCGCGGAAGTAGGTCGCGCGTGGGAGATCGAGGTGCTCCGCAATCTCCTCGTGCGGGCCCGCCTTCTGCACGTAGTAGAGGTGCAGCAGCGCGCGCAGCGAGCACGGCGCCTCGCCGAGGTCG
>JAJYTV010000232.1 GCA_021792885.1 Bacillota bacterium | reverse complement strand
CACTGTCTCTACTTCTCCGGCGCCCCGACCGGTCCCGCTCCGGCCTATCTCGACCAGACGTCACCTAGCACCGGCCTGCTCCATCTCCAACGCGGCGACAAGTCCGAGAATCTCGTCATTACGCAGTAAAGCAGCATACCCGCTGGTGGGGTGCAAAAATAGGATCTCGGGATCAAACCTTGCCGGACAGAGCCACGATCGGGCTAGTGGTCGGTCGGCAGGCGGCGAAGGATCTCCACCGCGTGCTGCAGCACCGGGCGGAGCACCTCGAGGCCATCCTGCACGCCAGAGGGGCTGCCAGGCAGGTTGACGATCAGGGTCGTGCCGCGCACGCCCGCGAGCCCGCGCGAGAGCATCGCCCGCGGCGTCTTCGGAAGGCCCTGCAGGCGCATGGCCTCCGCGATCCCTGGCACCTCGCGGGTCAGCACGGCGCGCGTCGCCTCGGGGGTCACGTCGCGGGGAGAGAGGCCCGTTCCTCCCGTCGTCAGCACGCAGTCGACCTTGAGCTCGTCCGCGCATGTCAGGAGAGCGCGTGCGATCTCGTCCTGCTCGTCCGGCACGACGCCGCGCCAGGCGACCTCGTGCTGCTCCTCGCGCAAGAACGCCTCGATCCGGTCCCCGCTCGTGTCGGCACGCTTCCCCTGGGCACCCAGGTCGCTCACGGTGAGAATGGCGCAGCGCATGGCCCGGCTCCTTTCGCCTGATCAGGCCCATGATAGCAGAGGCGGGCGCGCAGGATTCTTCCGGTTGGGCAAGAAGCATGGAAAGGTGGCGGGTGTAGCCCGCCGTCGGCTTTGGGAGGTGCGTCACGCCGGTGATCATCGAACTGACGGTGAACGGACGCGCGGTGCGGCGGGATGTCGAGCCGCGGGCCCTGCTGGTCGACTTCCTGCGCGAGGAGCTTTCCCTCACCGGGACGAAGATCGGCTGCGACACGAGCCAGTGCGGCGCCTGCACGGTACTGCTCGACGGGCACGCGGTGAAGTCTTGCAACATGCTCGCAGTCCAGGCGCAGGGAAGGCGCGTCGTGACGGTGGAGGGCCTGAGGGACCTCGTACCGGAGAACGTGCAGCAGGAAGGGCTGCACCCGCTGCAGGCCGCCTTCTGGAACAGCCACGCCCTGCAGTGCGGCTTCTGCACCCCGGGCATGCTGATGTCGGCATGCGACCTCCTTTCGGAGAACCCCGACCCGTCCGACGAGGAAGTGCGCCACGGCCTTGAGGGCAACCTCTGCCGCTGCACCGGCTACGAACCGATCGTGTTCGCGGTCCAGCAGGCCGGCAAGACGCTGCGCGAGGCCGGCCTCTCGCCGCTCGGAACGGCGCGCGAGGGGGTGCGCGAGTGACCCCGGAGGAATTTGGCTACGTGCGCCCGAGCAGTCTCGCCGAGGCGGTGGCCGCGCTGGCGCAGCCCGGTGCCAAGCTGCTCGCGGGCGGGCAGAGCCTGCTCCCGCTGATGCGCCTGCGCTTCGCGGCTCCGAAGACGCTCGTCGACCTGCAGGATGTCGCGGAACTCCGCGGCATTGAGGCGCGCGGCGAAGAGGTACGCATCGGCGCCTTCACCAGCCACGTGGACGTGGCGGCGGGGGCGCCATGGCAGGCTCTGCGCGAGGCCGCGGAGCAGACGGGAGACCGTCAGGTGCGCCGCCTCGGAACGATCGGCGGTGCGGTGAGCCACGCAGACCCGGCCGGAGATCTGCCTGCCGCGCTGCTCGCGCTCGGCGCCCGCGTGGAGCTTGTGGGGCCGGAGGGCCGCCGCTCCTTGGCGATCGACGAGTTCTTCGTCGGCCCGCTGATGACCGCTGCCCAAGAGAACGAAGTGCTCGAGGCCGTGTTCGTTCCGGCGGAGGGCAAGGGCAGCGGGTCTGCCTACCGCAAGCTCCGCCAGGAGGCGTCCGGCTTCGCCCTGGTCGGCGTAGCCGCCCGTCTGCGGCTCGATGGAGCGGGACGCTGCGTCGCGGCGGGCATCGGGGTGACCGGCGTCGGCTTCACGCCATACCGGGCGCGCGCGACAGAGGAACTGCTGGTCGGCACGGCAGTTTCGGACGTCGAGGTCGAGAAGGCGCTCGGGGCGATCGTGCAGGACATCGACGTGGCTTCGGACGCCTACGCGTCCGCGGAGTACCGGGCGGAGATGTGCCAGCTGTTCGGGCGCCAGGCGATCGCGGCGGCGAAGGCCCAGGCGCGGTCCTGAGGCTGCCATGGACCAGGCCACGACACTCGAGGAGATCTGGCGGCGGTGCGCGGAACTCGAGCAGCGGCTGCGGCGCAAGGGACCTTCGTTCCAGCCGTTCCCGGGAGTGCTCGAGTTCCGAGGCGTGGCGGTGGTGAGCGGCGCGGACTTTCGCCAGCCGCCGACGCCTGACCTCGTCGCGGCGGTGCTGCAGAAGCTGCTCGAAGCGGCACAGGAGGCGCTGGACTTCGAAGCGCAGGTGGAGATCCTGCACCTGATGCAGGACCTTGAGGACCTCGAAGCAGAGTCGTAAAGATCATCGAGCCCGGCCATGATGGCCGGGCTCTCTCTATATAATTGCGGGCCGCGACAGCAGTCTGCAGCGGCCTAGGGCAAGGCGGCGATCACAGTGCGACGCCGCCTGTTCGGAATAACCGCCGTTTCGCAAAGGGCGCTTCGAACCTGGCGGAGGCGGCGGCGGTCCGGTACGAGCTCGGGCCGGCCGAGGAAGTAGCCCTGTCCGAAGCCGAACCCGACCCGGCGGATAGCGGCTAGGTCTTCCGCGGTCTCGATGCCTTCGGCAACGATGGCGATGCCAAGGTCGTCCGCGAGTCCCGCGAGGGCGTGCGCAACGACGTAGCGACGGGGGTCTGACGCGATCCCCTGGATGATCGCGCGGTCCACCTTGATCCCGGCAGGGCGCATGTCCAGGAGCCGGGACAGGTTGCCGTGGCTGACGCCGTAGTCATCCAAGTACAAGGCGAGGCCATCGCGCTGCAGCTTGGTGATCAGCCGACGATCTACGTTGCGCGCCTCGCTGATCTCCAGCACGAGGTGCGGGTAGCACTCGGCGTTCACAGGAAAGCGCGCGTCGCCGTTGAGGAACAGCACTTCTCCCTCGCGGAGGTGACGTTTTGCCGCTGCTACGGCGAGCTCACGTGCACGGTACTCGAGCGCTTCATCCCATCCTTCGCGGCGCGCGCGTCGGAAGAGGGCCGGCGGGTTGACGTCGCAACCGTCCGGGCCGCGAAGGAGCGCTTCGAAGCCGTGCACGTCGCCTGTCCGCAGGTCGAGGACCGGCTGCAGAGCAACCGTCAGCTCGCTGAGACGGACAGAAGGCTCGGGGCTGGAAAGAATTGCGGCCATACTGTACCTCCATGAGTGAACGCGGAAGGATGTTCCGCGATGGTTGATGGCAGAGAGGTCGAGGGTTAGAGGAGACCGGGGTCCGAGGGGCCGCACGCGCTGTCCAGGGGTCCGAAGTTGTTGCCGGAGGTGGACGAGTCCGCAGCCTTGGCAGCACCGTTCTGGACAGAGGCGATCAGCAGTTCAAGATACTGGCTCATGTGGAGTCCTCCTAACTAAATGACGACTTAGAGCGTACCGGGGTCTTCGGGAGCGCACGCGGAACTGGGCTGCAGCGTGAGAGCAACGAGGTGCTGCGTGGAGGTAGCGGCCGCGGTCGGGGCGGGGGCGGCGGACGATGCCACAAGGAACGCGGGCACAATCAGGAGCGACGCTGCGATCAGGACATCGATCAAACGGCGCATTGTGGTTCCTCCTTTGCTCGATTTAGAGCGTACCGGGGTCTTCGGGAGCGCACGCGGAACTGGGCTGCAGCGTGAGGGCGACGAGGTGCTGCGTGGAGGTCGCGGCCGCGGTCGGGGTAGGGGCAGCCGATGACGCTACGAAGAATGCAGGTACAACCAGCAGTGATGCTGCGATCAAGGTGTCGATCAAACGGCGCATGGTGGTTCCTCCTTCACCTGACTACGGACATGCCCGGAAGCAGGACTGCAGCGTTGCAGTGTCTAGTCAAACGCGTGCAAGGTCAATATCGTGGACAAGTAAGGGGACCGCTTGAAGCAGTAAGGCAGTTAA
>JAJYTV010000231.1 GCA_021792885.1 Bacillota bacterium | reverse complement strand
AGGAGGTGTACAAATGGCAGAGCTTCTCTATCCCCGGTCGCCGGACGGAAACTACTACGACGAGCGAGAGACGTGGTCTCGTGACAAGATGCGCAGTTGGCAGCTGGAACGCATCCAGGCCCAAGTGGCGCACGCATACCAGAACAGCGCCTTTTACCGTCGCAAGCTGGACGTGGCTGGCGTCGCCCCAGGCGACATCAAGACCCTTGACGACGTGCGCAGACTTCCCTTCACCACCAAGGACGAACTGAAGCAGGACCAGCACCAGAATCCTTTATACGGAACGGTGGCTGCAGTACGGCCAGAGCAGGCCATGCGGCTCCACTTCACGTCCGGGACGACCGGGCGGCCCGTGCATGTACTCGACACGCAGAACGACTTCCTCGGTTTCTACCGGTCGTACGCCCGAGGCCTCTATGGCATGGGGATCCGACCCGACGATGTCGTCATGTGCGCATTCGGCTACGGACCCTGGATCGGGTTCTGGTCCGGGTTCTTCGCGGCCCAGGACGTCGGTTGTCTGATGATCCCGGTCGGGGGCATGTCGACGGAGCAGCGCATAGACATCATCGAGACCTACGGCGTGACGGTGCTGGGCTGCACCCCCTCGTACGCCCTGCATATGGCCGAGACGGCGAAGAAGCTGGGCAAGGATCTGTCGAAGTCGAAGATCCGCATCACCTGGCACACAGGGGAGCCGGGAGCGGCAATCCCATCGACGCGCAAGAAGATCGAGCAGGCCTACGGAGCTCGAGTCTGCGACCTCCCGGGATTGACGGAGATCGCCGCGTGGGGCTTCTCCTGCGCGCACGAATCGGGGCTCGATCATGTGCATGAGGACTACGTCTACCCCGAAGTTTTGAACACGGAGACCGGCGACCCCGTCGGGCCTGGCGAGGAAGGAGAACTCGTGTTCACCTCCCTTTACCGGCAGGCACTTCCCTTGCTGCGCTACCGGACGCGCGACATCGTGCGCGTCGCCGACCGCACCTGCTCCTGCGGCCGTACGCTGTTCTCGATCGAAGGCGGCGTCGTCGGACGCCTCGACGACATGAAGAAGATCCGGGGGGTCATCGTCTACCCGACCCAGATTGAGGAAGCCGTCCGGCACTACCAGGAGGTCGAAGAGTTCCAAGTGCGCATCTGGCGCAAGGACAACCTCGACGAGATCACCGTCTTGATCGACACTGGCACCCAGGTTCCTCCGGACAGCTTCCAGAACCTCACCCGGAGGATGGCGGACGAGCTGCGCAAGACGTTGGGCATCCGCGTGGACGTCCAGGCGGAGGAGCCGGGCTCTCTGCCGCGTTGGGACCACAAGGCGCGGCGCGTGAAGGATGAGCGAAGCGAGGTGCCCTTCTAGATGTCAGGAGGCCGGGAGACCCCTGCAGCGCTGCTGGCCCGGGTCAACGAGAGTCCCTTCTACCGGTTGATCGGGTTCGAGGTGGTCGAGGTCGGTGAGGGCATGGCGCGAGTGCGCATGCCCTTCCGCGAGGACCTCCTTCAGTTCCAAGGGGCGGTCCACGGCGGAGCGGTCTTCTCCATCGCCGATGCAGCAGTCGCAGTGGCTCTGCTCACCCTGGCCGAACAGGGCGAGGAGGCCGTCACCATCGAAGGCAAGCTGAATTACTTGGCCAAGGTGACGCAGGGCGACCTGGAGGCGATCGGACGCGTGGTGCACCACGGACGCAGCGTTGCCTTGGGCGACACCGAAGTGTTCCGGTCGGACGGGAAGCTCTGTGCCAAAGGCCTCATGACCTACACCTTGATCCGGCGTTAGGACGTGGCACTGTGGCGAGGTCCAGGCAGCTGCAACGCTTGCGCATCCACGGGCCGAGCATCGAGATCTCGGCACTTCGCGCCGACGCCGCACCGATCGTGTACCTGCACGCGCTGAACTTTGACGCGTGGACGTTCGCACCGTTTCTCCGTGCAGTGGGCGGCACTTCGGTGGACCTGCGCGGTCACGGCCACAGTAGCGCACCAGCGGAGGGATACTGGCTCGGCGCACTTGCTGCAGACATCGGCTTCGTCCTCAACGCGATCGCGACAGGCCCCGTCACCCTCATCGGTCAATCGCTCGGCGCGCGCGTAGCGCTCGGAGTTGCCGCGACCTTCCCATGGGCAGTGCAGCGTCTGGTGCTCGTGGAGGGCGGCGTCGACATGGCAGACGCCGTACAGCGCGAGCTTTTGGCCCGGATGCTGGCGTTCCCAACCACGTATGCCTCGTCCACCGACGCCCTGAGGGCGCTGCACGCAGCCTACCCGCTACTCGGCCTCTCCGCCGCCAGGGCCATCGTGAAGACAAACCTCGCGGACGGTCGCTGGCGAAGTCCCACCCATGCGCGGATCGGCATCGTGCGGTCCTGGAACGCGGCCAGCGAATCGCTCGCCTCAGAGGTCCATGCGCCCACGCTGATCGTCCGCGCCGACGCCTCGCACCATTGGAACGCAGCGCAGGCGCGGGCATTCCTCCACCGCTTCCGCAGCGAGACCAAGCTGGTCGAGACACCCGGCACCCACTACCTGCTGCAGACTTCACCGGACGCGCTGCTGGGGCTGATCGCCGCCAACGGCTTCCTGCCGTCGCACTGACGTTCAAACCTGAAAGGGGGGTGGGAGGCACAAGAGTCCGCGAGTGCACCGTACCAGAGGGCAGACCTGTAGTTGTAGAAGGGAGATGAGCAGATTGTCCACCGCTAACCCGACGAAGCCAGCGTCGGTGGATCCGGCTCCGCTGGCCTTGGGGGCGTTCGCCCTCACGACGTTTCTCCTGAGTTGGATCAACGCGGGCTACGCGAGTCCTGCGCTGATCGGTACCGTCGTCGCAACGGCCTGGTTCTACGGGGGCATCATCCAGGTGCTGGTCGGCTTCTGGGAGCTGAAGGACGGCAAGCTGTTTCCAGGCGTGACGTTCGCGTCGTACGGGGCGTTCTGGATCTCGTTCTCGCTCTTCAATACTCTGTACGTGAGCCACATCCCCGCGGCGAGCGCGGGCACGGCCAATGCCCTGTTTCTCGCGCCGTGGATCGTGTTCACTCTCTACATGCTCATTGGCTCGTTCCGCACCAACGTAGTGCTGGTCATCGCCTTCATCCTGGTGGAACTCGTGCTCGTACCGGCGGTACTAGGCTTCTCCGGCGGCAACATCGCCATGTTCCACCTCTCCGGGTGGGCCGGACTCTTGCTCGCCCTCGACATCTGGTACCTGGCCGCGTCCGACATCCTCGCCCACATGTACGGACGCGCGGTGCTTCCGGTAGGCGCATTCCACGTGTCCGCCTAGCTGGTCGTCAACTGCACTTCGAGCAGGTCTGAGGTCTGAGCACGACATGAGCGCCGTGCCAAACTGGCACGGCGCTCGCGCGTTCAGGCCAAGGGGGCTAGCAGTGCGAGTGCACTTCTCCCTCTTCCTCCGTGGTGAAGGAGTGGCCGCACGAGCACGAGCGGACCGCGTTCGGGTTGTTGATCGTAAAGCCGCTGCCCTGGATCGAGTCGATGTAGTCGATCTGGGCGCCGCGCAGGAGAGGTGCGGAGCTCTCGTCGATCAGCAGGCGCACGCCGGAGACTTCGGCGATCTCGTCGCCCTCGCGCTCCTCGTTGTCGAACGCCATGCCGTAGCTGAAGCCCGCGCAGCCGCCGCCGGAGACGAAGAGGCGAAGGCTCTGCGCGCCGTCTTCCTGGGCCATCAGCTCCTGCACCTTCTCGGCAGCAGCCGTCGTGATCTGCACCATGTTAGCGCTCCCCTTCCTTGCCAGACCCCCGCTTGCGCCGGCGGGTGGCTTCTCGGACATAACGTATTATAGCACCTTCGGCGAACGGCTCAACCGATCAACCCTGCACGTCGAGGAACGGCGCGAGGTCGCGGAAGAAGCCTCTGCGCGACATCAGCCCCTGTGCGACAAGCTGTACGCCGGCCGCGTAGCAACTGCGGTCGAGCGCGTCGTGCCGCAGGGTCAAGGTCTCGCCCGCCCGCCCGAAGAGCACCTCTTGATGCGCGACGTATCCCGCGAGCCGCACGCTGTGCACCGCCACCTCGTCCTGGCCTGCCGCCAGCAGCTCTGATTGAGATCG